>CAZERB010000006.1:0-23705 GCA_964514645.1 uncultured Anaerolineales bacterium | reverse complement strand
CCTCTTGATTGACGGGGTCGTAGGGGTATGTAGGGGGATGGTTAAGGCCGTAGTTGTGGGGACAGAACCAAGCCCGCCCCCAGAGATTCATCACCCCCCGCCGCCTCGTCTCGGCGATCACCTCCCGCAATAGACCTACACCCAAAACCTGCAGCCCCGGATAGCCTTCAGCGTCGTATATGGCGAGGGCGTTATTCACCCATTTGCTGACGAAGAGGGGGAGATCTGGCCGCCCGTTGGACCATTCCCGATCATCCGAAGGCTCATTGTAGATCTGGATATAGGGGGGAACACCGCAACCCTTCATGACCTTCACATCCCGCACGAAATCGTGGCTTCTGTCTATGAGAGCATACGGCCTCACCACCGGCATGATCCCCTGGGGCCAAAAAAGGCGGATGGCTCTCTCCATTTGGAACTCATCCCCAGGGACGAGCAGCACCCACTTGAGGCCCAGATCTTTAACCCGCCGCAACTCTTCCGCCAAAGCCTCCATGCGGAGGTCAAGGCCCAGGTGTATCCCTAAGCCGTTATCCTCTGGCGGTCTCGGCCATTCCCAGAGTTCCAGATGAGGGATCTCGGGGGAGAGATCGACCACCGGTAACTCATAGGTGCTCCCCTGGGCCAAGGTTTCGATCCCCGGATAATAGTGGCGCAGGATCTCCTCATAGGTAGCCCCCTCTTCGGCCATCTTCATGGCCCCTCTCTGGCACATCCCCACCCCATGGCCATACATGAAATCATATCCGCAGATGCAAGGCACGGAACGGCAGTAGGGAAGGGCGTCTACCCACACATCCTCGCTATTCCTTGTCCTCCCATCACAGTGGCCGAAGTAGAAGGCGCCGATGATCTCATCCTCATAGGTGGCTACGATGCCTTTAGTCCCCTCCACGGCTTGGTCTGTCCTCTCATCGTGGGCGGGAGACCAGACCTGACAGTGAGTAGTGGTGCAGATGTCGGCCTCCCTCTCCCTATGGCGAGGGTATTTTACGGCGTTAGCCGCGTAACAGCGGGCAGCCACCGCCTGAGCCTTCAGAGCCTCCAGAGGAGCGTTCTTGCCCATCTCCCGGGGTAGAACACCTTTCAAATACTCCTCCAGGTCCATCACCTCCACCTCGCCGTCTGTTAATACCCTTATCTTCTCCGGGAGATCGACCCGGAAACGGCGGCCCTCTTTAGCCATCTCTTGGAGAGCGGCTACGGAGGCTTTAAGCATCGGCTCTCCATCGGGCCGGAACCACCGTCCCTGGGCGAAGGGGCTAGCATCCTCAGCCGTCAAGAGCCAGAAGGCGTTATTAAAGAAGTAGTTGGGCAACTCCCCTTGCATCATCATCTGAGAGATCTGGGCGCTGCGCTGAGCATGGGTGGCCTCATCGATAGGAGGAAAATCGGAGGAGGACCGATCGCCCAAAACGAGACCGTTAGCCGCCCCTATGAGGGGAAGGGAGCGGCCTACCTTCTGGCGGATGATCTCGTCATACCATTGGAAGAGGCAAAAACCGCGATGGTCCTCGCAACCAGGGAGGCTCTGGTAGGGTTGGGCACTGGGCCACTGGGCCTTGCCCCCCTTCCCCCAGGTCAAGGGCTTATTGAAGGCGTAATTCTCAATCGCTACCGCCATCTTCCCATAGAGACTCCTCTTCTTCTGGCGGTTCAATATATCAAGACAGGCTTCCAGAAAAACCGTATCCCAAAAATCCCCCCCCGGGTTCAAGGGCGGGAATAGGGGGATGATCCCCTCCACCTCATAGATCGTCTCCAGGCAGGGGATCAAGAGGTCCATGAAGCGCTCCGGCAGATCCTCCTCCCATTTAGGCCATCTCGAGGCCAGATTGGGCTCCTTAAAGGGAGAGATATAGTGAACTCCCCAGGAAGCATACTTTTCGCAAAGCTCCCGCAGGTCATCCTGCTTGAGGAAGGTTATGTAGGGGGTAGAAATCTGCACCACAGGCTCCATATCCTCCTCCAAGAGCCCCCTTATGAACGAGGCCGGTATCGACCTCTGGGCATGGGAGAGGATCACCAACCAACTGGCGCCCATGCTTTTCAGCAAGGGCAGGAAGGTGTCGAGATAAGAGTCGTCGTAATGGTAGAGATCAGGGAACCAGTGGAACCCGATCCCCGTATCCCCTCTTGGCCTTGGGTAGTCTCGTATACGCACCATCTCCTCCTGTCAATCCTGCGGGATGATCAACTCTTGTCCGATAGAAAGGATCGTGTCCTCAGAAAGGCCATTCGCCTCCATAAGGGCCTCCACCGTTACCCCAAACTCTAGGGCGATGCTCCAAAGGCTATCGCCGGGCTTCACCGTGTAGGTAATGCCCTGGGGAGAAGAGGTGGGCTTAGGCGTGGCCTCTTCGGGGGCCAGGGGGATGAGCAACTCCTGTCCCACATCCAAGATAGTATCCTCGGAGAGGTCGTTCGCCTCCATGAGGGCTTCCACCGTTACCCCAAACTCTAGGGCGATGGACCACGGGCTATCGCCCTGCTTTACCGTATAGGTGATGTACGGTGGTAGCGTAGGCGTGAAGGTAGGGGCCAAAGTGGGCGTGGGCAGGGCAGAGGTTGGAGTAGGCGTGGGAGTGGGCAGGATAGGCCTGACCCGTGAACAGCCAAACCCGAATACTATCAGCAGTAAGGCTAGATTTCTTTTCATCTTGATCTCCTTCACTTCTCCATCGCTTTTAAGGCTTCGTAGGCCAGGCGCAACGAGCCATCGGGGTAGGTAAGGGCCCAGAAGTAACCTTCATCCCTCTCCGTCCAGGCAGGATCAGCCAGAGGAGGGGCCACCATCATCCTCACCCAAGGCGACCAATTTTCTCTAGCCCACATGTAAGCCCTCGCCAGGTAATCGGCCTGCTCTTCCTCGGTGACAGCGTGCCATCGACGCTTATCGGTGCTCCATCCGAACTCTGTGATCGCCACCTTCTTTGCCTCATCGCCGTTTTCCACCATGATGCGGCGCAAATCCTCAACCCGACGGAAACAGAAAGCTCGGTGCCCTCCCCAAAGGGGGCTTGTAGCCACCTGTTCGGGGCTCACCTCTGGTGGAGCCTTAAAGCCCGGAGCATTCACCCCCAGGAGGTCGAAATATCGCCTTCCCCCCGCTTGGTAGATCTGCTGCAAGAAGAGATCGTCGGGGATGGCTACCGGCAATCCACTCTCCGTAGGCACAAGGCCCGCGGAGATGATCAGGGCTTCGGGATCGGCGGCTTTGATATTCAGATAGGCCACTCGCAAGAGAGCCACATATTCTGCCGCGTTGGGACGTCCCCATTGAGAGGCCAGGTTCGGCTCCCTCCAGATCTGGTAGGCTTTTATCCTCCCTCGATAGCGGCTAGCCAGGGCATAAAGGAAGTCGCCGAAGTCACGGTAGTTATCTGGAGGGGAGTTAGCTGGCCCCTCGGTCTGAGCCCAAGAGGGCGGAGAATCGACCACGGCGATGATAGAAAACCCCTCCAGAGCATCCACTACCCCATCGGCCACTCCCCAGGCGAATATCCCCTTCCCTATCTCCATCTCTCGCCAGGGAAAACCTTGCCTCACCCAGGTAAACCCCGCCTCCCTGGCCAGCCGAGCCTGCTCATAACTCTTCTCTCCCCAGGCCGACAACCCAACACCATACTCCAAGGTAGGTGCCTCCGAGGCAACTGAAGGGGCAGATGAGCGAGCATAACCTTCGGAGATGGTGGCCGAATCCGGGATAATCAAATTTTGGCCCACGTATATGAAGTGGGGATTATAAAGGCCGTTAGCCCTCATCAACGCCTCCACCGCAACTCCGAACCTCCTAGCGATGGAATAGAGGGTATCCCCATATTGGACGACGTAACCAGTTGACCGCTCCTGGGTAACGATATAGGTTGAAGAGGGGATAGTTAGCCTCTGCCCCACGTAGATGAGAGGGCTGGTTAAGCCGTTAGCAACCATCAAGGCCTCTACAGTCGCCCCGAAGCGGTTAGCGATGGAAAAAAGCGTATCTCCCCACTCTACAATATAGATAGTGGGCCCTGTTCTCTCACCTGTAGTGCCCATAGCGGGCAGGGCGACTGTAGTCAAACCGAGGGCCAAAATGAGAGCCACTATTCCACCTCTCATCGCATACCCCCTGCGGCGAAGAGAAAACCCAACAGGCAACCCAAAAGATAGGAACAAACTAGGAAGAGGAGCAAAGGACGTACCCCCAGTACCCTCTGGGTGATGAAGGCCAATATTCTCCAAAAGAGCAAAGCGACCATCCTTCACCTCGAAACGGAGACCTTCAGCACCTCGCCGTCCTCATCGGCGACAACCCGCACCACCTGCAGTAGATCGCCTCCCCCGGCCACAGGGAGTCTCTTCCTGAAGGTATAAACGTACCTCTCCCGAGAAACGGAAACGTTGGGTCGCACGCCACTCATCTCCGGAAAGCGGCTGTAGATATACCTTTTTACCTTCGACGCTCTCTCCTTAGACACCGTTACTCCTTGAACCATGATCCAGCCCTCTTCCTTCGGATGAAGGCTGGGATATCTAGATCGGTCTCGGCCACTAAGGGACGGTGTGGGGCTGGTTCGACCAGTTCTGAGCTCTCCACGAACCATTGGGACAAACCCCGTTTTTCATCGACGAGGATTTGGAGTGGCTCATAGGCCCCTCCATCTCCCTCCATGCCCACAGCGATGAGGATGACCTGGATACGCCCTGTTAATTTAGGATCGACCGTGGCCCCCACGAAGATGTTTGCCTCCGGGTGAGCTGCCTGAGCTATCGCCTCCACAGCCCGGTCGATATCCCAAAGGGTGAGATCGTTCCCCCCGGTCACGTTGATGAGAAGACCCTTGGCTCCGGCGATGGAGCGGATATCGGTGAGAGGGCTTACCACCGCCGCCTCGGCCGCGGCCACCGCTCTATCCTCCCCCTGCCCGTAGCCGATGGACATGAGTGCCACCCCAGCGCCGTGGAGGATGCTCCTGATATGGGCGAAGTCCAGGTTGATGAGCCCCGGGCTGGTCACCAATTCGGAGATCCCCTGCACCCCCTGTCTTAAGACGTCATCGGCGATGCGGAAAGCGATATCGAGTGATATGGTGGCGTCGATTAACTCCACCAAGCGATCGTTAGGGATGGCGATCACGGCATCAGCCCTCTCACGTAGGGCCTCCACTGCTTCCTGGGCCACCCTCATCCGCAATTTCCCCTCGAAAGCGAAAGGTTTCGTCACTACGACGATAGATAAGGCTCCCTCTTGGCGCGCTATCTCGGCCAGAAGGGGAGCGCCGCCACTTCCCGTCCCTCCCCCCAGCCCGGCGGCGATGAAGACGATCTCCGCCCCCCGAAGCGCTTGGACGATCTCCTCCCTGCTCTCCTCGGTCGCCTGGGCTCCTAGAGCCGGGTCTCCGCCCGTCCCCAGACCCCGGGCACAATCCGAGCCCAACAAGATCTTGCAGGGCGCCTCCGAGAGGTAGAGAGCCTGGGCGTCGGTATTGGCGGCTATGAACTCCACCCCAACGATCCCTACCTGGATCATGCGGTCCACGGCATTCGAGCCGCCCCCACCGATCCCTATCACTTTGATGAGAGTCCCGTTCTTCATACGCAAAAACTACTCCAGGGAGTTAGCCTTTAAGATCAATCTCTCACCTAGACTATCGAACCACCGTCCCAAGGTCTCTAATAACTCTTTGAGGAGTGTGCGGAGAAGATCCCCTGGCAGCGGCTTTTCCTCCTGGGGAGATGTTTCCTCCCCGCCTGCCTTTATCACTACTGGGCCTAAGAGGTTATTCTCCTCCTCACTTTCCACCACCAGCCCTTCCTCAACTCCTGGGTTGTAAGCATCCACATAGAGATAGAGTTCATGGTTACCAGGCGCAAAGGTGCCCGCAAAATCGCCGTGTCGCTCTTTCGCCTCCTGCGCGGTGAGGGTGATAGCCTCGCCGACTTCCAGGCCAGGGGTATACCAGAAGAGGCTGCTCCCTGGTTCTTTGCTCACGGAGTTGACGAAAGGCGGCTCTTGCGGATCGATATACAACCCCGTCCAAAACCCCCCTCCCGTCGAAGAGTGGCCTACATTGGCTATGGTCACGGTGATGGTGACCGGCTCCCCGGACTGCGGCTCTTCAGGGAGGAGAGAGAGACTCTTTACCACTAGATCTGGCAGCATCTCGGAGTCAGGTGGAGGCGTCTCCTGAGGCGCCCCGGAGAGAAGATAGGCTGGGCTTACCCCTTCGTTTCCCGCCAGATCTTTGATCCGGAACCGTATCCAGCCTTGACCTAACGACCCTCTGGCGGTGATGAACCCCTCTCCGCCGGCTAGCGTAGGCTGCCACTCCCCCCAACTCTCACCATCTGCCGACAGGGAGTACTCGGCGCTCTCTTTATCCAGCCCAGAGAGCGCATCCGAGACTTTAACCAGAGCCTGGAATTGGCTCCAAGCCTGAAACTCCGACCATCCGCCAGGAGGGGTCAGATCCAAAACTATGGTGTCGGTGTAAACAGAAGAGTCGTTTCCCGCCCCATCGCGAAAACGGACCCCTGCCGTCTTCACCCCCTCCTCGGGAGAGAGGGTCCACTCTTTAAGAGAGGCGAACTCCTCCCAAGGGGTGAACTGCTCCGCTCCATCCTGGGTGAAGCCCATCTCCTCCACGCCACTCCACTCATCTTCGGCCATGAGCGTAAGGGTCACCGTTGGCTGGGAGGTGAAATCCAGTCCCTCCTCTATGGTCAGCGTGCCCGTGGGAGGAGTATTGTCCACCTGCAAGGAGCGGCTCACCTCCGTGCTCCTCCCGCCAGCACCCTGGGCCAGGGCCAGAAGCAGATGCTCCCCTTCAGGATACTCCCTTGTATCCCAAGACCAATCTAAGGGGTTTGCGCCTTCAGCCATCGACTCTCCATCTATATATATCGTCAGCCCGATGGTAGTGGGGCTGCCGCTTATCACCCGTACCGCAACCTCGCCCCCCACCACCTCTCCCTCCAAGGGGGTCTCTATGGTCAACCTGGGGTCATGGGCGAGAAGTTCCTGCCAGGTGAATTCCCGGATACGAGGAATTTGCTGATAGAGCCGCTCTCCAGGGCAGGAAGTCTGGAGTAGATCCCGATGGCCCACGATATTAGGCATCTCTCGGTCGATGAAATAAGATTCCTTCCGGGGGTCGATACCGTACCGGTCGGCCTCCCAGGCTATGAGATCGACTAGGGCCTGCTCCATTTCAGGGGTTATATCGGTGCCGGTGAAATCACCAATGCAGGCTATACCTATGCTGCCATAGTTGTAGCGGCGGGCATGGCCTCCCACCACGCCATCACCACCCTTTCGCCCCTCGTATATATTCCCTTGCCAATCTATCAGAAAGTTATAGCCTATATCTCCCCAACCTAAAGTGACGGCATGGTAGTAGTAGACCGCCCGCACCGTAGCCGCCGGGTCGGCAGTGAAGTTCTTAGTGGCGGTATGGTGGATGACAAACTCCTGCGGCCTCTCATACTCCGGCTCCGAGTTAGTCAATGACTCGTCCGCTCCCCAGCCAGCCCGAGAGATGATCGGTGGCTGGGGCACTCCTGGGGTCACCTCCTGGGGCAGTACCATAGCCTTCGCTTCCTCGATGGTAGGGCCTTCTTGCGAATTGATATAGACGAGGGTTATCTCCTCCAAAACAGGAGAGACCGAGGCGTTGTCGGTGGATAAAGAGAGCCGATACTGCAAGAACCTGGAAGGGGGGACGATAAGTAGCTGCCCCCAATTCTCTCCTGACTCCCCAGAGATATCTTCGTCCAACTCCAATTCCCACCAGTCGGTCCAAGAGATCCCATCCTCACTGCTTCTAACCTCAAGTTTGAGATCGGTCTCTGAAAGGAGGTGGGCTACCCAATGGGAACCGATGGCGTTGAAAGGAAAAGGCGTCTCCTTCACCGTGGAGATGAAACTCCCTTGACGCTCGCCTGATGCCAGACGAACCTCCCCGCCATCGACCTCGCTTATCTCGGTTCCCAGCCTCTCTCCCTCTCGGAAGTCGGAAGCCGAGCTCTGGACCCATTCTCCGACCATCGGCCTCTGGGATTGGGGGCTGAGCACCGTTTCTGGCCTTGGAAGGGCGTATAACCCTAGAAGGATCAGAAAGAGAGAAATTAGGGCTAGAAGTATCCTTCTCATCACTTTATCCCCCCATCAGGCTGTAAAAGGAGCAACCGCTCGCTTACCCTCTCTCCGATAGAGATCGCTTCCTCTTCGATCTCCAGCATCAAATCCTGCCACCGACGGGTGTCCCATATCTCCAGATGGGAGTCTAGGCCCACAACCAGCGTTTCCCCCTCCAATAGGCCATACCCCCTCAGGCTTTCTGGAATGAAGAGATAACCTTTCTCGCTCAATTGACACTCCTGGGCCTCGGCGAAGAGAAAGCGGCCTAGAGCCCGGGCGTCAGCCCGGCTGAACGGGAGTCGCCGGAGTTCTTCCACCAAACTTCGCCACTGAGGGAGGGGGTAGATCCAGAGACACCCTCCCAACCCACGGGTGAGCACAAACCCTAGCGCCAACCGGGGGCGGAGTTCCTGGGGCACCTTCAGATACCCCTCGCCATCCCACTTGCCTTCATACGTGCCTAGAAACATCGAAGCCTACTCCAAGAGTTCACCCTTTGGCCCCGAGGCCAGCCTCTCCTTCAACTCCACCTTGAGGAGATCGAGGGCGTGCTCCAACCGCAAATAGATCTGATAGGCGCGGTTCTCCGCCTCCCGGACGATCCGTTCGGCCTCCCTCTCCCCCTCCTGGATAATGCCCTGAGAGCGGAGCTCTGCCATGCGCATCAGTTGGTTCTCCTCCAGGATCAGAGCCGCCTCCTTCTCGGCCCGCTCGCGGATCCTCTGGGCCTCCGCCTGAGCATCGGCAAGGACTCTATCTTCCGCTTCGATGATCCGTCGAGCGGCTACCACCTCCCCCGGCAGCGAGGTACGTAAGAGATCGATCAACTCCAAAGACCTCTCCCTATCGATCAGGCCTTGGGAGGTCAAGGGGATGCCGAACCCCGCGGCGATCACCCCTTCCAGTTCGTCTATCAGTTTCCCTAAGACCACCTGCCGTCCCTCGACCCTTGCCGCCCTCTTTTCCAAAGGCACACTTATGGCCACTCTCTCCATCTTCACCCCCCTCAAAGGTTCCGGAACCGTTTGCCCGCCTGGGCTAACCCGTCCAAGATCCGTTTGATCTCCTCCCCATCCAGCCCTGAGATCCGCTCCACCCGGCAACCGCTGGCTCGCAGATCGGCCTCTACAGCCTCATCCACACCCTGGGAGTTGCCGATGATGGTCACATATTGAGCGGAGGCGGCCTCTTGAGGATCAAAGCCGCAAGTGGGCAGAAACCGCTTCACGTAGTTGAAGGCCGCCCGCCAATGTCGCTCCGAGACCCCCCATTCCCCACGAGGGAAGAGAAGGTAATGATATATACCCTTCCTTTCCTCGGTGGAGAGTCTCTGAAGAGGTGGGGCGGGCTCATCTTGTAAAGGCCGTTGCCAGAACTCCTTGAGAGCCTGGACAGCCGGGGCTCTACCTTCATTGGGCTTATGCCAAGCCTCAGGAGAGCCCTCCGGTGACGCCAACAAGCCGAAGGAGGTATTAAGCAGGTGTCTGGGAAGCCCTTTTTGAAGCCTGGCAGTTGAGGCTACGACCCCTTCGGCATAAACTCTATCCCGCTCTAAAGGCACTTTGTCCGTCACCAGGAGGGGTAGAGACCGCCCCACCTCCTCTTTGATGATCCGGTCGTATCGCTCAAAGGGATAGAAACCCTGCCCTTCCCATAAAGGAGGAGCCTGCACGCAGACCGCTAGGGCCTCGAAGAGAGAGTCCTTCTGAGAGCCGATCGCTTTCAACATCTCTTTCAGAAAGGCTGACTCTCGGTAGTTCCCTCCCGGACGCAGGGGGGGAAGCGAGGGGCAAAGCCCGGCTTCTTGCATCCGTACGAGACAAGGGATGAGCATCTCCATGAACCGTTTGACCAATTGCGGCTGGCTCCAATCATCCCAACTCCACTGGTCCATCATATTGGGCTCATAGTAAGCGTATAGATAACGAACGCCCACTTGAGCGTATGCCTCCATAACGCTCTTGAGCGTATCTTGATTGAAGGGCTTGACCTTGGGGGGGTGGAGGCCGATAACCGGCTCGATATCGTTGAGTTGAAGCCCCTGGATGAAGAACCGAGGGATGGGGTGGGCGCAATCCGATAGCAAGATCAGCCAACTGACCCCCATCGCTTTCAGTTCCGGCATCCAGAAGTCCAGATCGTCCTCCCCGTAGTGACGGGTATCTGTACAGTAGCGAAAGCCGATACCGGTATCGTTTTTAGGTCTTGGATATTCCTCTAGCCTCATCATTACCCTACTTAGAGATCGCCACCTTCAATACGTTGCCCCCCTGGTCGGTGGTGACTCTGAATATCTGCTTCAACGTCCCATCTCCAGGGAGGGGAGTTAGCCGCTCGGAGGTGAAGACCAGATTGGGCGGTGCCTTCTTCACCCCTAAAGGCACCTGGCGTAGAAAGCAACCCCCACCACAGTTACAACCCTTTGCGCAGAGGTTCTGGGAAGAGACCTTCAGCCTCATCCCAGCCATGAAGGGGGCCTTTTCGGCGAGATATTTGCCTACCTTGGCCACCACCTCTTCATTCACCTCGACGCTATCCTGGGCCCTTATCCCACAGACCACGGAAGGACAAGAGATCTCTGCCCCTAAGGGCTGCTTTGAACGAGAAGCGACGACAGGGACTTTTAGGCTCGGATCCCCATAGAGCACGAAACTCAAAATGGTCTTTTGGTCCTCGCCATCCAGGAAGCCCTGCCTTTCAGCCATCTCCTCCACCAGACCTAACTTGGCCCGCAGGAGAGCATCTCCTATGGCAAAGCCCCGCTTCAGCCCTAGCCAGAGGTTTCGCCCCAAAAGGTCGGCGCTGGAGAGGGGGGGCGTAAGGGAGCCATATGCCATCCCCGTGGAGCCTATCATCGCCTTGGCCCCCTTGGCCAGGAAAGCGAGGGGGATGGAAGAATCGGCGCTGCCCTCTCGCAGGTGGGCCCCGTAACAAGCCTCGCTGTAGACTACCGCTCCAGAGACCTCTGCCCAAGCCAAGTTCAAGGGGGTCAAGGCGATGGGGAAGTTGACTTCCTCGCCTGAAGATGAATGACCATACCAGTAGGAGGCCTCTTTCACCCCATGGAGGTTGAAATAGGCAAGGGGAGGAACCTGGGTATGCCGCTCCAGGAACTCCTGGTCGGTGAAAGGAGGGGATATCTCCAACCCTTTGGAGTTGCCGATGGCCTCAAAGACCGCGCAAGAGGCCTCATGCCATATCTCCGCCGAGAGGCCAAGGCTAGAGGGACCTCGACGCAAGCCCCGTATCAGCCCGGTTACCATCCCGGTTAACCTCCCTTTCTCTCTATGGCCCTCGATGGCCACATCTAAGAGAGAAAGCAAGATATCTGCCTTCTTGCCATCAGGTATCCTCCCTACCGCCCTCTGAGGGAGGAGGAAGTTATTGTCTCGCGAGGCGTAGGGGTTATCAGTCCACACCTCCAACTCTCCATCGTCAGCCGGATTAGGTAAGCGGCAGAAAGGGATGATATCATCGCCCCCCACCAGGAGCAGGAATTTCGCTTCCCTTCCCTCGGCTTGTAACCTCTTGTCGATCTCATCGATGAGGGCTTTGACGGCCCAGGGGTCGGTAGGGTCCGCGGGCTCTAAACCATCAAGGGTGCTACCTTCATCCACATAGACCCTCTTGACCTCTAGGCCCTTGGTTGCCCTCTCCAACTCCGATAACCTCTCCTCGATACCCATAAAGCCCTCGGGCCCGTACTTCTCCGCCAGCCTGAACTTGCTGGTGACGATAAGTTCCAGGGGCCTAAGCGAAGGGGCATCCTCCCTCAGGGAGGGGATCTCTATCGCCTCGCGCTCCTCTACCCCATCTCTTGAAGCCTCCTCTAATTCCTCCTCGTCACTAGGTAGTTCGTGGGGCCACGCCTCACTGGCCAAGAGGTCTACAACCTCTAACGGCTCCTCTTCGCTCACCGCTTGATCGGGCCACCCCTCAAAAGGTGCCACGCCCTCTACCGCTTCAGGCTTGGCCTCTTCCTCAACACGAGGTGTCTGGTCTGCCTCTTCTTCAGCCAGGAGGCCGGCCGGAAGCCCTTTTCCGCACCCTTCAACATATATCTCCTCCTTACAATACCCCTCACTTCCCAGAAGAACCTGGAGTTCCTCAGGGCCAGGGGGTAAGCCCTCTGGAAGAGAGATCTCCACATCCATCTCCAGGAAATCCAAGTGGAGACCCCCAAAGAGCTCTCTCGCCACTTTCATGCTGGGATCCAGTATCTGGGCCTCATGGAGCAAAGAGGCTCCTTCTGCGTCGCTCCCCTCTCGAAGGAGTATATCGGCCAGCATCAGTTTAACCCGGAGGCAGGAGGGGTGGCGTTCTTCTAAACCGGCCAGGATCCGCTTCGCTTCTCTCCAACGCCCACCCCTCCACAAAGCCTCGGCCAGGACCAACCTATCTCTCAGCCCCTCTCCTTCACCAGGAAGAGGATCGATCTCCGTTGCGGCTCCCTTGGCCCCCGGCCTGGCGAGTACCGGGGCAGGCTGTTGCGTACCAGGGCGGGCCCTGGCCCGCATTTGGGATAGGAGCCGCAGCCCCTGCCAGGCCTGGCAATTGGCCGGATCGACAGCCAGCACAATCTCAGATTGTCGGTGCGCCTCCTCCAGTTCCCCTTTCTCGGTCAGAATACTGCCCCAGAGGAGTCGGGCCTCCAGATAGTGGGGGAATTGAACAAGGAGATGGCGCAAGAGAGCGATAGCATACTGACTATCCCCCAGAGTCAGGCTAAGCCTGGCGATCTTTATCAGTTCTCTGGCTTTCATAACCCCCTCTTCATGCGGTCTGCAGCGCTCCATTGACCCAGGCCAGAGCGCTGGTGGCCGCCAACTGCTTATAGGCGGCGGCGTTGTTGGGCTGGAGCCGCACCGCCTCTCGGAACATCGATACCGCCTCTGGGTACTGCTTCAGTTGCTTATACAAAAGTCCAGCATTGTAGAAATAGTCTCCGTTTTGAGGATCGGCCTGAGTGGCCCGCAGGTACTCCTCCAAAGCCTGGTCATAATCCCCCTGCTCCTCATAGAGCATACCTAACTCGTGGTGAGCTACACCACTGGTGGGCCGCAACTCGATCATCTTCCTGAAGTGAGCCATCGCCTTTTCTGTATGTCCCAACTCACGACATAAGTTCCCGATCTTTTTATGATAGATCTCCTCTTCGGGCGCTGCTTCGATGGCTCGATGATAGGCTCGGAGAGCCTCCTCATTCCGGTTCTGCTCCTTATAGATCTCGGCCATGGCATCATAGGCGGGCGAGAACTCTGGCGAGAGTTCCACAGCCTTCTTGAGTTCCTCTATCGCTTCGTGATATTGCCCCAATTTTCCTCTAATCACACCCACCCGGTACCGGTAGTTGGCGTTCTGGGGCATAATCTCCATAGCCCTCTTATAGTTCTCCAGCGCTTCGGCGAGCCTACCGGAGTTCTCATAGAGCCGCCCTAGATGCTCGTAGGCCGGGGCATAGGCTCCACCTAATCTCAGAGCCTCTTGGAAACTGGCTATCGCTTCCCGCTTGTGATCCTGCTTCTCCTGGATCGCTCCCAGATTTATCCAGTGCATAGGCTCCTTGGGCTCCAGTTCCAGAAGTCGCCGATAGGCTTCTTCTGCCTCTTCGTACCGTTTTTGTCGCTCATTAGCGTCGCCCAGTTCGGCATATAAGCGAACGTTCCCCGGTTGTAACTGAATAGCCCTCTTTAGGTGCTCCAAGACCTTATCGTATCGCCTCATCTGGCGGTAGACTGAAGCAGCATGGTGGTGATATTCCGCCCTCTGGGGGGCCAAATCCACAGCCTTGAGATATTGATCCAGGGCTGACTGGAACCTTCCATCGATCTCGTAAAGTTCGCCCAAGGCGTCCCGCCATTCCGCCACCTGGGGGGCCATCTCCACCACCCTCTCCAAAGTGGATATGGCTTGAGGGTAGTTTTGCATCTTCTTATGAGCCGCCCCTAGAGCGTAAAGGTAAAGTCCCTCCTGAGGAGCCAACTCTGAGGCTTCCTCGAAGGCCAAGAGAGCCCTATCCCATTGACCCATCTTCTCATATATCCTTCCCAACTCATATTGAGTAGTCGCCTCCTGGGGGGCCAAGGCCTGAGCGGTCTGGAGCTCCCTCAAAGCCTCTTCATCTCTCCCCATCTCCCGATAGGCAACCCCCAGACAGCGACGGTGAGCGGCGCTCCGAGGCTCTAACTCCAACGCCTTCTGGCACTCTTTTACCGCGTTAGCCTGCTCCCCTTTGAGGGCATAGACGATCCCCAACTCCCCATGAGCAGCCGCGAAGTCAGGCCGGAGAGCTAGCGCTTCCTGGAAGGAAAAGGCGGCTTCAGCGTACCAACCTAACTTCCGGGCTACGGTTCCCACTTGGAACCAATGTTCAGGGCTGCGGCTGACATCTGCCACTTCCTTGTATTTCGAGTAGGCATCTTCGAGCCTTCCGCTGGCCTCGTATACCTGCCCCAAGTAGAAGGAGAGAGCGAGATCTTCAGGGTCGAGGGCTAAAGCCTGCTCCAAGGCGGAAGAAGCCTCATGGGGGCGCCCCGCCTCCATAAACGCCTTCCCTAGGTTGCGTTGGTATATCGACTTTTGCGGGGCGATCGTCGCCGCCCGCTCGTAGGCCGTCGCGGCCTCCTCATAGCACCCCTTCCCCTCTTGCACCAAGCCCAATAGGTACCACCCTTCAGCCTCCCCAGGGTCGAGAGCGGTCGCCTTCCGGAGGGCTGTCAGAGCCTCACCCCAGCGGCTCAAAGGAAGGAGGACGCCACCCAGCGAACGATGGTAGGCTGCTTGGTCCGGTTTCAAGGTAGCCGCCTTCTCATAGTGAGCCGCCGCCTCCTGGTACCGCTTCTGTCCTTCGTAGATCTCCCCCAGTTGATAGTAGGCCTCCGCTTCCTGGGGGTCGAGAGAGACCGCCCCCTGCAAAGTAGCAAGGGCCTCATTCTCTCTCCCCAACTCCCGGAGGAGGGCAACCAGGGAAAGGTAGTAAAGAGACCGTTTGGGAGCCAGGGTGGCCGCCTTCCGGTAGGAGGTCAACGCTTCCTCCAGGCGGCCCTGTCGCTGATGTAGGCTCCCTAAGGCGTGGTGAGCCTGGGCATCCTGAGGATTGAGGGTGATCGCTCTCTCCAACGCTTCCTTAGCCTCCTCGTACCTCTCCATCTCGGAGAGGAGAACTCCCCGCTGAAGGTGACACTGGGGATCTCGTGGGGCCAAACTCACCGCCTTCTCCGCCTCCTCCAGGGCCTCCTGGCTTCGCCCTTCTAGTTGTAAGATCTTAGCCAGGTTAAGATGGGCCTTTGGATCATCAGGTTTAAGAGCCACCGCCTTTTCCAAGCAAGCCCGGGCACGATCTTTCTTTCCTAATCGGCTCAAGATCTGTCCCAGGCGGCCATAATGTTCCGGCTCGGCCTCGGCCACTCGCTCATGCTGTTCCAAGGCTTCCTCATTCCAACCTTGCGCTTCGAAGAGATGCGCCAACTCCCCACGCAGCGAGGGGTCATCTGGTGCGACGGCAATCGCCTCTTCTAAGGTGGAGATAGCCTCATCCTGGTGACCTGCCTCCCAGAGCGCCCGCCCCAACCATTGATAGTACCGAGACTCATAAGGTGCCAACTCCACAGCCCCTCGATACTCGGACAACGCCTTCTCCTCCTCCCCCTGCTCCTTGTAGAGGCTCCCCAACTGGTAGTGGAACTCCGCCTCCTGGGGAGCCAGAGCCACCGCTCTCTCCAAGGCGGCCTTGGCAGCGGTCAGATCGTTCTGGTTTCGCAAAACTAACCCCAGGCTGGCGTGGAAAGCCGCATTCTCGGGGGAGAACGCTACCGCCTGGCGGTAGAGGCGAACCGTCTCCTCCATATCTCCTTTCGCCTCGCATATCACCCCTAGTTGATGGTAGGCCTGGCCATCGGAGTCCAACGCTTTCTCCAACTCTCTTTGGGCTTCTTCTATCTCCCCCCGGTGGTAGAGGAGGACGCCTTTAAGGCGATGATGGCGGGGAACCTTTGGCTCCAAGCGGATGGCAGCCTCGTATTCCTGCCCCGCTTCCTCCAGCCTCCCTTGGAGTTCGTAGATCTCGCCCCTCTCCGCGTGCAATTCACCGGAGTCATACCCCTGGGCCAAGAGGCCATCCAATTCCTCCAAGGCTCGCTCATACTCTCCCAACCTCCGGTAGATAGCCGCAGCCTTCACTCGCAACCCCAACTCCTGAGGAGCGAGATCCAACGCCCGACGGTACTCCTTTAACGCCTCGTCATACCGCTCATCGCTCTCAGCCAGGGCTCCCAGCTGGGCGTAAAGGGTACCATCCGAA
Source organism: uncultured Anaerolineales bacterium (assembly GCA_964514645.1). Taxonomy (GTDB): domain Bacteria; phylum Chloroflexota; class Anaerolineae; order UBA7937; family UBA7937; genus UBA7937. Next base: position 7,284 of record CAZERB010000006.1, on the reverse strand, counting down.
GGGTTCAGTTCCATGGCCCTCAAGATCTCGCTTTTGGCTTCGTTGAGCCGCCCTAACCTCTGGGCTACTACGGCCAGTCGGCGGCGATAATCCGCCTCCTGGGGAGCAAGGCGAATCGCCCTTCGATACTCCCCTATCGCCTCCTCGTACCTCCCTTGCTCCTCAAGCAGCCTGGCCAACTGGCCATGAGCCTCCGCCTGCCGGGGCGCGAGGCGAATAGCCTCCTTCAATTCCTGCTCCGCTTCCTGCAGCCGACTGAGGTGGAGGAACAACCTCCCGGCATGGAGCCGATAGGTCGCCTCTCGAGGCTCGAGATCTATCGCCTTTCTGTAGGCGACTAGGGCCTTCTCCTCCTCTCCCAGGCTCTCATAAGCGGCCCCTTGCCGATCGTGAGCCAGATGGGAATAAGGGTTCAGTTGAGTCGCCTCTTTCAACTCCTTGACACTTCGTTCCTCTTCGCCTAGGCTATGATAGGTAGCGCCCAGCGAGGAGAGGTATTCACCCTCTCCTGGAGCCAGATCCCGAGCCTTGGTATACTCCTCCAGGGCTTTCTCGTATCTCCTTTGCTCCTCGTAGATGCGGCCCAACTCATGGTGTGCCGAGGCTCGATCTGGCGCTATAGCCAGGGCTTGCTCTATCTCCCCTGCCGCCTGCTCATACCTCTTTCCTCGACGATGGATGCGGGCTCCTATCTCCAGATAGTTGGGTTCCTGAGGGGCCAACTCCTGGGCTTTTTGACACTCCGCTAGAGCCTCCTCGTAGCGGCCTTGGCGAAAGAGAAATTCCGCCAGCTCGCCATGCCAAGCCGCTTCCTGGGGAAGGAGCTCAGTCGCCTTCCTAAGGCATGATAGAGCCTCCTCCCCTCTCCCTAGACGAGCGGCCAGGGAGCCCAAAGAGTGATAGTATTCTGCTTGGGGGTCGAGTCGGGTCGCCTGGTGGTACTCATCGGCCGCCTCTCCCCATCGCCCCAGACTCTCCAACATGCTGCCCAACTCGTGATGCCAATCGGCCCTTTGGGGAGAGAGAGCCAAAGCCTCTCTCAGGCCCTCCAACGCCGCTTCTTTCCTCCCCTGACGGAAGAGAACCCTCCCTTTTCCACAAAGGTTGGCCCCTTCCTGGGGATCGAGTCTGGCTCCTTCCTCGTAGGCCGCTAGCGCCTCATCCAGCCAACCCTGCTTCTCGTAGACCAAGCCTAGCTCATAGTAGGTGGGGGCATGGCTATCATCGAGGAACCTGGCCTGCTCCAGCCTCTCTTGGGCCTCCTCGTATCGCCCTAGACGGCTCAAGGCTCTTCCGGCGGCATAATGGTAGATGGCCACCTCGGGCTCAAGGGCTATCGCCTGGCGGAAGGCACAAAGTGCCTCCTCGTACCTCCCCTGTCCCTCGTAGGCCAACCCTAACTCGTGATAGGTGTCTACATAGGTGGCCCCGGCGGCTTCTAAAGCCTCCTCCAACTCCTGGACCGCCTGGTCCAGTTGTTGCATCTCCCGGTAGACCACCCCTTTATTCCGCTTGAGAATCGTCTGCTCTGGCTTAGTACACTCCTTGGGGCCGTACTTCTCAGCGAACCCCAACGGATAAGGCGAGCCGTCAAGAGCCCGTTCAAGGCAGAAGGAGGCATCAGTGTACCTGCCCACCTTCTTGAAGGCCAAGCCCAACTGATAAGAGGTCCCTTCATCTATCTCTGGGAGGAGAGATTTGAGGAGTGAGAGAGAGCCTTCTAGGCTCTCGTTACGGGCTAGGCAGAGAGCGGCCAAAGAGGAGCCGTTGCCGTTAGAAAGAAGATGGCGCAGATAGTTGAGGCGATCGGGAGCGAAATTGTAAGCCTGGACAACGGCTCCCTCCCACTCTTGGGTATCACCCCTCCAGCCATCCTCAGCCAAGGCCCGGGCGGCGAAATACTCCTGCACCAAGGGGTGGAGAAACTGCACCCCTTCCCGGTCAGGGGTACGCACCAAGAGACCACTAACCATAAGCCTGGCCACCATCGGCTGCCGACTAGAGCCATCCTCCAGGGCTCCCCTGTCCACCTTGGACTCTCCCATTGCAAGAGCCTTCAGGGCTCCACGAGAGAGGGCTCCCTCTATTTCCTTGGCTTCCTCTTTCTCATATTTGGCTAAGAGGGTGCGCACGGCCCTATCTATGATACGGGTAGCGTTCCACCAACCTCCCTCGGCTCCTGGATCGGTTAAGAGTTCCCGCAAACCACGCAGGAAGAGGGGGGTATGAATTAGATCCCAAAGTCCCGGTTGTGCGCGGATCCTCTTCTCCACCTCTAGGATCATGCTCTCCGGTAAGTGAAGGGAGAGATAGCGGCGGATATCTTCATCGGAGAAGCGTTGGATCTTTAGCCTCTTTACCTCCTCCAGCCAACGGCCATAGGCTGGGTAATCCCCCTCCCGACAGGCGAGAAGGAAACCCTTCACCGTACTCAGTAGTCGCTCCAGTTCCTCCAAACAGTAATTATTGGTAACCTGATCTAGGTTATCCAAGAAGAGAAGATGCGGTTCCTCCAGGAGATGCTCCACGATGGATGAAGAGACCTCCAAACCGTGGTCGGCTAGAGCCCTAGTCACCATCTCCCTCAGCCCCTCACCCGGGGCCAAGAGTGAGAGATCCAGGAGGAAGGGGGTCTCGCCCTGGCGAGCGTGTTCGTAGGCCAAGTAGGCAAGAAGAGTGCTCTTCCCGGAGCCTGGCGCTCCTAGGATAACCGACCTCTCGCTGGCCTCCAGCGCCTCCATCCCCCTGGGAGTGATAGTCTCCCCGTCGGGAAGCACTTCCACTAGCCGGAGCGGGACGTACCCCTCCCTTGCCTCCCCCAATGCGTCTTGGACGGCCTCCCGGTACCGCCTCAAGACAGAGGCAATCTCTTCGACGGCTGTCGCCTCTTTTGGCTCGCCGTCTCCTTTATTTTCGGCCACTTGGCCACCTCACAGCCTAGTTGTCAGCCAGAAGGCAATGACGCAGATCCCGACCCCCACTACGCAGAGGAAGGCCCCGATGCCGGCCGCCGTGCGGATCAGTTGGCTTATCGCTTCCACCAGCCGGGCAGCGGAGTCGATGACCGGAGCCACGGTATCCTGAGTCACGGCTCGGCCATTGATCCTGATCGACTGTGCGGAGAGCTGACGCATGGCGCTATGGTACTCTTTAGCCATGATGGTCCAGAGGCCGGAGATACTGGCCACCACTCCGATAAGGAAGAGGGTCGCGGTCATGGCTAGTCTGATCTCTGCGAGGCTCATCATCTTTCTTTCTCCTTTCCTTGGGCCCGCATAGCCTTGCGGACCAATCTCTTCATATCCTCCATGGCGAAAGGCTTAGCGATATATTCCACGCCCATCTCTTTGGCCGCCGCCTCGGCTCCATCCGAGCCGTAGGCGGTCATGAGAATAGCCTGGGTCGAAGAGTTAAAGTTCCGGGCATGCTTCACCAGTTGGAGCCCATCCAGCCCCGGCATCCTCAAGTCGGCGATGACCAGATCGAAGGGGATCCGGACTATCTTCACCAGGGCCTCCGCCCCAGAATGGCTCGTCTCTACGCAGTAAGAAGGGTCATCTGCCTCCAGGCTCTTCTGCAAGAAAAAGGAAAGGGTCCTCTCGTCATCAGCGACTAATATCCGTATCGGCCTATGGTTCATCCTTTGAGGCCCCCTATTTATCTGGGAAGATTCATGCCCGCTTTTCTTTCCACTTATATATTCTTGCAAGAACCGTGCCAGGCCTTGAAACCCACATTTAAGAAAGGACAAAGTAACCGCTGGCCCTCAGGGAGGGACCAGCGGCTAGGAGATAACACAACATATTGTGGGTTAAGCACGAATAGGGTTAAGATCTAGCGTGTAGTGGCATTGCCGAACTCGTTAAAGTTGGAACAACAAGCAGAGGGCTCTACCGGCAGGCACGCAGAGGCTGACAACTGCGGGATAGTTTGGGGGTTTTTCCTTAATGGGGAGTTTTACACAAATCAGGCCTCAGATCAGACACCAGTAGTGTCGCAGTTCACCTGCGACGTTTTTCTATGATAGATATATGTAGGGGAGGGCTTGTTCCCTCCCGTCTAAATGATTACTCTTGCTTTTTTCTTCTAGCACTCTCTCGATGGCGAGCCTCACCAAGAACCTGCATTCGCTCCCAGTTCATTTCACAGCCCCTGGGGCCTCGAGGTGGAAGCGGAGTTTCCAGGCGCAGCTGATAGTCTCGCACACAAGCCTCGAAGAATTTCTTTTCCGCTTCGGCGGGAAACTCGATCCCACGACTAGTCAGTCCTTCTTTCCACGCATCTGTAGTACGTCTGGCATAACGTTCCGCAGGGTCCATCTCAGACAACTCCATTTCTAGTCTCTTCCTAAAGTATATCACCATTCTTTGCTTATGTCAAGTTATATTTCTCGGAACAATCCTAGGGCACAGAAATAGACCTGCCCCAGTCAACTTGTACAGAATAATAATGCCACCGCCTCCGCCAGCGATGCCAGTAATATATTTCTCCTTCTCTCCGCCCATACCAGTACAAATCTCTCGTCAACGCAACGTCCTGCTTGCAATAGGTAGCCAACTCCTCAAGGCGTCCTTCCCCAAATAAAGTAGGTGCATGAGCCCCCGGCCCCATTTTGGTACGTCCTAAGGTAGACTTAGCAAGGTGATTCAATGAAACTCGGTATCCAAGGTCGCGCCGCAATTCAGCCATGATATCGAGAGTTTTTCGTCTGAGGAGAGTACCCACTCCAGAGTAATAGCCACTCAATACCCAGTAATCAAACCGGAGCAAGTTAAAGCCAACGATAAGATCGAACTTCGCCAATTCGTCAATCAAAGAGCGTGCATCTTCCTCTAACCATACCCGAAAACCGTATTTATGATCCCAAGTGGCCGCCAAAGCCAGGCCCAATTTAGCAATGTTTTTCTTGAGATGCTTTCCGATTCCTCGTTTCGTTTCCAAATCAAAGAAGACTATGTTTTCAAGATAGCCGTCGTTACGAAGCCATGTTTTGCCTCTATCGGTTACTTCCCAAAGCTCAGGCAACGGTTCGTGAAGATAACCTTGTCTGAACAGGCTATCTCTGCAATATACGACCTTACCCTCCCAACGGCCTACCTCCGATGCCCAGTAGCGGATTACCGAAGAGCGCTGAATGCGTCCTAGGATGTTCCAGAACTTAGGCTTAGGAAGCGAAAGGAGCCTCTGCCTTTCCCTTTTGGCCTCATGGTATGACACCACTAGAGATGGAAAATGTGAGGCTAAGGCAGAGAATAGATCTTCCAACTGGATGAATCCCTTGCCTTTCTCAACCTCCAAGAGAAACAAGGGCGGTATTTCTTCATCCCTGGGAAGTGCATAGTAGATAGACATGGGGTAAGAACTGATGGAACTAATGTGGGCGTGTGATTAAGAAGAGGTGTCCAATCCGTATTTCTGCAAGGAGTACCTTAGAATATCCCGGCTTATCCCCAGGAGCCTGGCGGCCTGGCTCTGGTTCCCGCCGCTTTTCCTTAGAGCCTCCTCTATCATCCGCTTCTCGAACTCGGCTACCGTCCTCTTGAGGTCTATCCCTTCCTCATCCAGAGAGAGTTCTGCGCTGGGAGCCAGGCGAGGGATCCTTTGCTTCTCCACTATCTCCGCCGGGAGGTGTCCGGGCTCTATCTCCTCCCCGTCGCAGAGGATTACCGCTCGCTCTATCACGTTTCTCAACTCGCGGACGTTGCCCGGCCAGCCGTACCCTTGCAAGAGGCGCATAGCCTCTTCGGAGACCCCTCTTACGCCCTTCCCCATAGATTCCGAAAACTCCGCTACAAAGGCGGCCTCGAAAAGGTCTATATCTTTCACCCTCTCCCTTAAGGGTGGGACATCGATGACCACCACGCTCAAACGATAGAAAAGGTCCTCGCGAAAACCCCTTTCTTCTATGAGCCCCTTAATATCTCGATTAGTGGCGGCGATTACCCTTAAATCTACTTTTATATCCTTCGTCCCTCCCAGATGTCTCAGGTTCTCCCATTCTAGAACCCGCAACAGTTTAGCCTGCATCTCCAACCGCATGCCCGATATCTCGTCTAAGAAGAGGGTACCCCTGTCTGCCATCTCGAAGATCCCCTTCTTCTGGCGCTTGGCGTCGGTGAAGGCTCCCGCCTCATAGCCGAAGAGTTCGCTCTCCAAGAGCGCCTCGGGGATAGCCGCGCAGTTGATGGCCACGAAAGGCTTATCTCTTCGCTCGCTCTGGCGGTGGATCGCCCGGGCGATCACCTCCTTGCCCGTCCCGCTCTCCCCCTGGATCAGGATCGTAGCCTTGCTAGGGGCTATCCTCTCCACCAGCCGGGAGATGCTCTTCATCTCCGGGCTCTGCCCCACTATCCAGGTCAGTTCCTGCTCCTTTTGAGTACGCAGCCTTCGGATCTCCTGCCGCAGAGCCCACGATTCCAAGGCGCGGGCCACGATGAGTTTGAGAGCGGTCAAGTCCGGAGGCTTCTCTATATAATCGTAGGCCCCCAACTTCATAGCCTCTACGGCGCTGTCTATCGTCCCATACCCGGTGAGCATCATCACCGGCATCTCCCCACCAGAGGCTTTGATCTCCTTCAAGACTTCTGACCCCTCGATATCCGGCAACCTCAGGTCGAGAAGGACTAGATCAACCTCGTTTTCATCTAAGAGTCTTAGTCCCTCGCCACCGGTCCGGGCTAGGAGGATCTCATACCCCTCCTCGCGCAATGATTCCTTCAAGAAATAAGTTAAGGTCTCTTCATCATCAATGATCAATATCACCCCACCCATCATCTCCCCTCCACCGGTATCCTCACCCTAAATACACTACCCTCACCCTCACCACTCTCTACCCCTATCTCCCCCCCATGCTCCTCTATTATCCTCTTCGCTATCGCTAACCCTAACCCCGTACCCCCTGGCTTCCTGCTCCAAAAAGGCTCAAATATCCTCCCCTTATCCTCTTCCCTTATCCCTATACCACTGTCCCTTACCTCTACCTCCACATCCCCCCCCTCTCCCGTTACCATTACCCTCAACTCCCCACCATCAGCCATCGCCTCTATCCGGTGAGCAACTAGTTCAGAGAGAGCCCGGCCCAACCGGAATGCGTCTCCGCGAATAGAGGGCAAGTCAGAGGAGAAGTAGGTTACCATCTCCACACCGTGGGCCTGCGCCTTCTCTTGGAGGTCATTGATAACCTCTTCCGTGACCCTCACCATATCACACGGTGCAAGGTGCAACCTAATAGGTCGAGAGATCATCAATATCTCCTCTATTATCCTGTTCACCCTCTCACTCTCC
>CAZERB010000005.1:0-25844 GCA_964514645.1 uncultured Anaerolineales bacterium | reverse complement strand
GCGGACCTTGAACAAGTCAATACCTGCGATGGGCGCAGACCTAGTAGATATAGGCTAGGGTAGCGCGAAGAGACAATAGTAGTATGCGGCGGACTCGGATACTGCTAAGGACTTAAAATCCGCTGGACCTAAACCGTCCATGGGGGTTCGCCTGTCCTGGCTGCCGCCAGGCAGGCCAGGGAATCCCCCCGGCCGCACACCGGAAGAAACCTTTCCCCAGTGAAGGGTTTTTTGTTTTTGTGGAGGCGTCAATTCTGAGCACCAGGCAGATGGGAGCGTTTCAGGTAACAGGTGGAAAGCCGTGCGGCTTCTGGCTCCCCGAGCACCTTGCCCAAGCCGATCCATCTACCATTAAAGCCCAAGCCTCCCCCACCTGCTAGAAGAGAAACCTTGCTCCCTCCCAGGCAAGCGCCTGGTGACAGTATACCTCCGCATGGGCGTAGTGGTCGGCCTTGCCGTGGTCGAGATACCGGGCTACCCGGTGAATGGCTGGCCCTTCTGGCACTCCCTGACGCTCTGAACCCGTGGCAATCCCTGCCGCTTTCCCACTTGACTTTTTGCCCAAACAGAGCGATGTATACACACGGGCTATCCAAAGCGATGGAGGTTCATGTGGGCAAGAGTACCGACCGCAAGAACAAACACATGTTGGAGACTCTGATCGACCTGTACTTGCTCCGTTGCCAGGTGGAGGGGAAGTCTCCCAATACTGTAAAGACCTACACCGAAACCCTCAGGCGCTTCGCCAGGATCGCTAAAGAGGAGGGCTTCCTCAAAGATGTCCGCCATATCACCTCGACCCACATCTATACCTACCTGGGCCGCTTCACCCAATACACCCTGGAGACCAGACACCGCTACTTTCGGGAAGTCCGCTGCTTCTTCAACTGGCTGGTGAATGCCGGCCATCTTCAAAACAACCCCTTCCGCTCCCTCCACAACGTTCGCCTCCCTCAGAAAATCGTCAGGCCTTTCTCCCCAGAGGAAATCACAAGACTCCTGGCCGTCTGCGATCCCAACAGCCCGGTGGGGGCCCGGGATCGGGCCATCCTCCTTGTCCTTCTCGATACCGGAATCCGCTGCTCAGAACTGGTGCAACTAGACCTCGATGACCTGGACCTGGAAGCGGGCCGACTCCGTATCCTCCACGCCAAGGGTAACAAACAGCGGGTGGTTTCCTTCGCCTCCAGATGCCGCGATGCTCTGCTGCACTACTTGGATCTGTGCGATCAGGAACCAGGCCCCCTTTTCCTGGCCGCCAATGGCCACCGGACCCTCCGACCTGGCGTCGGGCTCCAGCCCAATGGCCTCAAGCAGATCCTGATACGACTGGGCCGCCGCACGGGCATCCCCAAGGTGCACGCCCATCGCTTCCGCCATACCTTTGCCACCTGGGCAATCGAGGCCGACGCCCGAGAACTCGATGTCCAATACCTTTTGGGTCACTCCTCACCCGATATGGTGCGCCGCTATGCGGCTACCTACAACTCCGAACAGGCCGCTCGCCGCCATGCCTCCTTCTCCCCTGCTGATGCCCTACCGGGTGCTCTCTTCGACAGAGACCTAGGTCAGGGACGGGAACATAGGCACCAGGCTAGCCCTGACTTGGGACGGCACGAGTAGGCAGAGAGCCCATTTTTCACCCTGTTTTTACCCCGGTTTCACCCCGATTTCACCCCGGTTTTTGAATTAGGGGCTCAAGACCAGCCTAACCATGGTTCTTCCCAAGCAGAATGTCGTGGGTTCCCTGGCCTAAAGATGCCAGGACAGGCGAATCCCATCACCCGCTCTCTTAACTCAAAAAGCACCTCTCTTGAAAGGGAGGTGCTTTTCCCATCTATCTAGAGAATCTGCCTCGGAACTGCATTTGTATTGTCCCTTTAGGCCGGCCACGCGAACGCTGAAATTCAAAATCCATATCATTGCAACGTTTGTCTCAAAACGAGTTAACCATTACATATCCCCAGTTGTTGGAGGGGTCAATTTCTGGTAAAATGCGATGCAGGTCAACTTTCTTTGGGTTTGGGTACGCTTTTGCGCAAATTAGATGTTGTGTGAAACCGGGCTCTAAGAGCTCCGAGGTGAAAAAATGAATTACTGGCAAGTTGCTGCTGGAGATGGGGGGAGGGACTATCACAAAGTCTTCCTAAGGTATGGTGTAATGCTCATAGGCATGGGTGGCCGCGGCGATTATCGTACAAATAAAGGGGACTATGAAGGTTATCAGTCAAATGACATCAAGTATTTTTGCGATGCAGATGAAGACGATATTGTGGTCTTGAAAAGACCGTCTGGTAAATTATGGGAGATTCTGGCTGTTGGTACAATAAGAGGCGAGTACGATTTCGTGCCGACGTTTGATGACGTAGAGGGGTGGCACTTGCAACACTGCCGACATGTTGAATGGGTGAAGCCTAGGGATAACAGGCCAATACCCGGCTTAAGTAGAGGGACTTTCAGAGGAGTCAACAAACAATCTACAATACAAACTATCCGCAAGATGTTAGAGTCGGGAGAACCAATACCTTCCAGTCCGATTCCGGAAGCGGTAGCGGAACTAGCCGATGAGGATTTGATCGACGTGCTAATCGACTATGGACTACGCCCAAAAGATGCAGAAGAGTTTACTCAAACTATTCACCGAATTAGACGGCTTGTCAAATGGTATGAGAGGTATGGGATGCGTATCAAAGAGCATGAAACAAGGACTTTTCTGATAATCCCATTGTTGCTTACTCTTGGATGGACGGAACAGAAACTCAAGATTGAGTGGAACAATATCGATATAGCCTTTTTTGAGAAACCCTATATCGAGGGGAGTAGAGAATCCAATGAATGTATCATGATTCTGGAGACGAAGAGACTTTGGGAGGGATTATCTTATGGCACCTCTCAGGCAGAGACTTACGCCACTAAATACCCAAAATGTAGCAAATTGATAGTTTCAGATGGATGTTGTTACAAGCTATTCTGCCGAGAAGGAAATACTTGGAACTATTCAGCATATCTAAATCTCTTACATCCCAAACGCAAACACCCACTCGAAGCCAATGTTGGTGGCGCTCCAGATGTTTTTCTAGGCTTGATGGCTAGGTGATAGCAACGAAACCAGACGCCACATAGCAAGCTGTATGGGGCTCGCTTGGCTTCCGCTATTTGTTGTGTTATCCGGAGATCCGCGCAGTTGTGAATCCCTCACCCTGGCATCTCTGAGAAAGGCTCCAGGCTGGGGCCAGTAGGGGTATCTTTTACCCGCCAGCCCAGGGCGGCAATCCGTTGGCGCAGGGCATCGGCGGCGGCCCAGTCGCGGCGGGCACGGGCAGCCTCTCTTTCCTCCACCAGGGCCAGCACCTCTGAAGATGGTTCAGGGGTCACTTTGACTCTACTCCGCGCAGCAAGCACTCTCTTCCACACCTCCGGCGGTATCCCTGACTGAGGCTCAGGCCGCTGGAAAGGCCCCAGTTCGCCTATCGGGAAGGTCTGCCCCTGCGTGAACCGCTCTTCCTCCCCTCCCCGCAGTACGGTGACGCCATCGCGCCCCATCACTCGGCAGGTTTGACCCTCTAAGTCGACCACCAAGGCCGTATGCTCATCGATGCCCACCACCGTCACATCAGCCGGAAGCAAAGCCAAAAGTTGCGCAAAACGGGCCTGGCCCATGAAACAACGACTGGTGTCCAGGTCGGCACCCCCTTCGCGATTGTCCCAGTGGGAGACGAAAACCAGGGAGAGGCCGTAGGGGCCAAAGAAGTCCAGCCCGTCGTGCCAGTGCGGCTCCTCACCCACCTTGTAGATCTCATAGACGGGCAGGGCACGAGCACTGGCGGCGATGAGGGCGGCGCTGGCCAGGATGACCGCGGCTCCCAGACGGTGGCCGGCCACAACTATCTGCCAGGCCAGGCTGTCCCACAACTGGCGGACGGCGTAGGTGGGACTGCCCGGCCCCAGGAAGATGGTGTTGGCTCCTAGCAAGGGCGCAACGATGGCCGGATCGTCAGGGCTGAAAGGGGTGCCCCGCTTGCGAGCCGGGACCACCGTGACCTGGGGACGATAATTCTGCAGCCGATGGCGGAAAAAGTCGGCCACCCGCCCGGCCACAAGGGCCGAGTTTAACTCAAAGCCGGCCGGTGTCTCCAGCACGGCCACCTGGATGGGGGGAGACAGGTGGCCCAGGAGCCAGTCGTAGACCTTGCGCCCGCTGGCCGAGGTCTCACCAGAGCCAAAAAGAGCCACCAGGCCCGGTCGTTCAGCCATTCCTCACCTCCCTACAGGCAAAGGCGTAGGCAGCGCCGTGACCTATTCGTGCAAGGCTGTCCAGTTCTCTCCGCCATCCTGAGAGCGATAAAGCACCTGACCGAGGCTGGCAAAGATAACGTGGTCGCTGGTGAAATCAGGAGAGAAGACAAAGAGAGGGGCCCAAGCAGCTGGAAGGTTCAGCGGTTTCCAGGTAGCGCCGCCGTCTGTGGAGCGGTAGACGCCTCCATCGGTAGAGGCGAAAACCAGGCCATCGGCGGGGTAGCAGGGCGAGAGGGCGAGCCCCGTGATCCACTGGTTCGAAAACTCCCATACGGCCAACCAACTCTTGCCACCATCGGTGGAGCGATAGAGGTGATACCCCTGCTCCTCATCCCTCCCGCCGACAAAAAGAACACCGTCGGAGGCGAAATCTGGAGAGAGGGCCAGATGGGTCACCCATAGTCCCGAGATGGGCAGCCCTATCGGCTGCCACTCTTCCCCCTCGTTCCGGGTGATGTAAACCCCCTGGCCAACGGTCACCAGGGCCGTCTTATCAACCTCATAGTCCGGAGAGAGAACCAGCCTCTCCAGTTCCAGCCCTTCCAAGCCTTGGTCTGCGCGCTGCCAAGCCTCACCCCCATCTTTGGATCGGTACACGTGGGAAGGTGTAAGAATCCAGAGAGTTCCATCTCTGGTGTGGGCGGGCGAGACCACCAGTTGACTTACCCGTTCTGACCCCTCATCGGTCGGCAGATCAGCGGTGAACGGCCGCCAAGTTGTTCCCCCATCGGTGGATTTGAAAATGCCATCGAAGCAGCCTCTAGCGAAGATAGTCTTATCCTGGGCGTAGTGGGGCGAGAAGACCAAGGCCTCTATCCCCAAATCGGTCAGGCCGCTATTCGCCCTACTCCAATTAAGGCCCCCATCGGTGGAGCGCATGATGCCGCTCCCCGCAGGCTCGCAAGCCAACCCCACAAAGAGTGTCCTATCGCGGGCGTAGGCGGGCGAGAGGGCCACTCCCATCCTCCCCCGATTGAGGAAGGGAAGGGTTATCTCTCTCCAACTCTCCCCTCCATCTGAAGAGGCGAAGAAGGAGGTGCCCATGGCCACAAAGAGGCTCTTATCGCTGGAAAAGGCGGGAGAGAGAATTAGGCTATCGATACCTCCTAAATCGGTGGGCAATCTCCCCCTTAGCACGCTTGTCGTTCTTCTGAGGGCGAGGGAAACGGTGGGCTCATCGAAGATGGTGACCGTAGGTTCCTGCCTGCTCAGAGAATAGAAATGGCCGTTTAGCGGATCGTGGAGGGTGACCTTCAAAGGGTAGGAGTCCAGATAGTTCATCGTTTGGGCCTCGACCACGTCCAATCCCTCCCAGCCCGCGACGTAGATGAGGTCACGCCGAGGACTGAAGAAGACCTCCCCACCCACACCCCAGAGGTGATCCGCCTCTCGACCTTCCGCATCGAGGGCCACCAATTTGCGATCGCCGGTCATGGGGTGGTAGCCGCTCACATAATCCAAACCCCTCTCCAAGTCGAAATCCGGGGCACCGCTCGAGCCATAGGGCCAGGGCACCTGTTCAGCCAGCAAAGTGTAATCATCGGCGTCGTAGAGGTCTAGCCACCACCGGGCGTTGGAACCAGGGGTATTGTTGTCCATCATGACATAAAGGTGGCGGTTGACAGGGTTGATATAGACGTCCACCCCCCGGTGGACGCCGGAATATATCTCCGTGCCCTCCTCAGGAATCGCCTCCTCGATCCGGTCGATTATCTCCCCCCTCTCTCCATCGGCCACGTAGACACCCACCCGCGCGATATAGAGGCGATGGGTAGTGGGGTCAACCGTGATCCTGCCATAGGCCTCGATGCGGCCCAAGGGAGATAGAGTCTTGCCTTCTAGGATGAGGATCTCTTCACGGGCTCCATCGGCTACATATACACGGTTCATCTCCCCATCCACGGCCAAGTCATAGGGTTTCCCCTCCTCTAAGGGGGCCAACGGCTGCGCACTGGCCACCACTTCCAGAGAAGCCCCGTCAACGACGTAGAGCCACCCCGCCGAGTCCAGAAAATAGGCTAACCCGGTCGTACCTTCCACCTCCCCGGTGACAATGAAATCTCCTTGGGAGGCCAAGGTCAGGGTCATCAGGCCTCCGGGGATAGCCTCGGGAGCGGGCGTGGGGGAAAGTTGGGCGGTCGCCGTGGGCCGCTGGGTAGGCGCTAATGTCACCTCTGGGGAAGGAGAGGTAGCAACCCTCCCGCAGGCAGTCACGGCCATAGTTAGAAGGAGGCTCAAAAGCAACTTTAGTCTCACCATCTCCATCCCCTACCCTCACTAGGGCTCCTCTCAAGAACCCTATAACTCGATTATATGTGAGACTTTACGGCAGGGCAATGACCAGTCTCAGGAATCGGCAGGAAACACTTTCTGCGCACTAGGACAAAAGGGGATTACAGATTACTCATAGCGATCTCTACCTATGACTTGGTTTGCCACTCTAGAAGTCACGCTTCAATTAGCAAGACTCATTTTGTTAGGGGGTGTTCTGGCAGCGGGAAAAGCAAGGCGCAGAAGGTTCCAAAAGGGGCCAATCTAGTGGGCGTCAAGAGTGGTACCATTTTACTATTTGAAATGCAGATCTCTAGTACTACTTTCCTATTGTACGCCGTTATACTATGTTGTACTCTGTTTCTAGAGAATTCTAGCGGTTTTCTCTAGTTCTTTGGCCTTTCAAGCATATTCTTCATCATACTGGAAAGAGCGAGGTTTACCATTGTCTCATCAAGTCGAAGTGCTTCTTATCATCGCCAAACAAGCAGCCTCCTACCTTGGAGTTCGTCTCTAAACGTTGAAGAAGACCTAATATGCGGGTAGTTGAAATCATATCGCGCCCGTGGGCACCGTAGGTACAGTTCTAAGATGTTGGATCAATTGTCTGAAAGCAAGCAGAACTTTTCGCTACGGGCCCAACTGGGCACAGGAATGATATGATGTGAGATCTTCGGTCTGAAAAGTAGAAAAAGGGGGGTGAGGGATATGAAATAGCACTTGTACGCAGCAGACTTTTCCCATGGAGCATAGGAGAGGAGAGGAAGAGATGATTCGGAAAAGAACGTTTGGTAGGGTCAATGATTCGTTCAACGCTCGCACCATTCTCATCGGGTTGCTGGCCATCGGTATCCTGGCCGCGGGAATCGGCCTGGGTACCGGGGCCATTTTCACGGACACGCAGCAGGTCGATGCCAACACCTTCAGTACGGGGACCGTGGATATCTCAACCAATCCAACGACGGCGCTGGTGACCTTCAGTGGCATGGCACCAGGAGACCAGGTAACCAACCCGATCGTCGTCACCAACTCCGGCAGCCTTGAGTTGCGCTACGCTGTGACCAGCGCCACCACGGAGAACACCCTGGCGGCCCAGCTCGACTTGACCATCAAATCTGGAGTGACGACCTGCACTAATGCGGGTTTTGGCGCGGACGGCACGGTCATCTACGGCCCAGCCGACCTGGGCAGCATGGCAGGCATTAACGTCATTGGCGACCCGACGCAAGGTGCTCAGGCGGGTGACAGGGCGTTGGCCGCTAGCGGCAGCGAGACCCTCTGCTTCAACGTGAGCCTGCCCTTAAGCACGGGCAGCGCTTTCCAGGGTCTAACCACGACAGCGACTTTCAACTTCCTGTCTGAGCAGACCAAAAATAACTAGTAGCAGCCAGAGCGGGCTTCCTCGTCCTAGGTCTTGGGAAGTACTCGCTTTGACCAGAGACTTTCTGGCCCAGGGCGAGGGGCCTGCTGAAGGGAAGGAACAGCCAAGTGAAGGATAGATCTGTCCTCCCCGAAAGTCGACATCCCAAAGTGGAGGGACGAAAGCGCCGTCGTCTACCCTATTTGGCCTCGGCTTTCCTCATCTTGTTGGCTCTGTCCTGCGTCGTCATGTGCCCGTTGGCCAATTTCGCCAAAGTGGCGCTTTGGCCACCATCTGCGGGCGGGTATGAGGAGGAAGAGCCTCAGGAGGGGACGCTTGGTCTTCTGGGCTTGAGAGTGCAGGGGCAAGCCATTCATGCGCTGAACATGGCTCCGGGCGACCGAGTAACGAGCGACTTCACCCTGGAAAACTTTAGCCCGGATCCGACTCGCGTATTAGTCACCTCGCGGCTCGTCTCGGACAACGGCCTCTGTGAGGCTCTCCTGATCTCTCTACTTCTGGCTCGCCAGGATAGCAGCGAAGAGTCAGAGATTATCTATTATGGGCCTCTGACGGCGCTCTACCGCAAGCCCGACCGGGGGTTGACCTTGTCAGCGGAAGGTAGCGAACGCCTCATATGGTCGGTCTACTTCCCATTCGAGAGCGGCAACGACTATCAGGCCGCCCAGTGTCAGGTGCATTTCGTCTTTGAGGGTCAGCAGATGTAGGTCTAGGGGGTAAATATGACCATCTTGCGTCGGCTATGGAAATGGATTCAGCGGGGGCTATTGGCCGCAGCGGCGGTGGTGGTCTTTGCAGCCCTGGGGCTGATGTTGGCGGCTCTTTTGCCCAGCCTCCTCGGATACGAAGCCCTCATTGTATATAGCGGCAGTATGGCGCCCTTTCTTGGCATCGGCGATGTGGCCATCATTCAACCTGCAAGGCCTCAGGATCTACGAGTTGGGGAAGTGGTAACCTATCGAAGTGCGAGTAATTCCCGGGTTTTGGTGACACACCGCATCATCCGCATCGAGGCCCAAGAGGGAATACTGGCTTTTGAAACCAAAGGCGACGCTAACCCAGATGTGGACTACTGGAGTGTGGCGGAGGATACAGTTGTCGGCCGAGTCATCTACAAGGTTCCATACGTCGGCTATATCTTCGACTTCGCCCAAACTATGTCTGGGCGTCTCATGTTGGTGGGAATCCCGGCGCTACTCCTGGTGATCGATACCTCTCATCGCAAGCATCCCCATCCCTCCCTGAACGATGTGTCGCCCTCTAAGGTAGATGACCAAGCCCAGCACCAAAAGGTGATGTCCATAGGTTCTCTTGCGGAAGTGCAGGCGGTCTTGGCGAATGAGCCCGAGTTGCTGGCGTCGTCCGGCGGGATGACGGCGCAGGCTGCAGTGATAGACCAGATGGGTCAAGCAGTTTCCAGCCCTACCTGGGATCACCAAGGGCCATTGCTGAACGACTCTTGGCGAGGCTGCTCTCCAACGCATTGGCTTCACCCTGTTAAACTTCATCCTCTCGAAGAAAAGCCGCTTCGTCTCTGGGGCTAGGCCACCTTCTTCGCCGACCAACGAGGCCATGATAGGAGTGGAACGCGTCGCTATCTAAGGAGTTTCGGTTCTTAGCATGAAACGAGCAAGGGATTTCCTGTTGCTGGTAGCGCTTCTGGTGAGCGCGTTGGCCATTCTTTCTGGCGGCCGAACTGCGGCCACAGGGGCCATCTTCGTGGACAACGCGCCCGTCGGTGGCAACACCTTCACCACAGCGAATTGCTTTAGTCGCTGGTGGTGGAATGGCGGATACCACTACCGGCGGAATGTGAGCGTAACCACGGGAACCGCCGCCGTAACCTCTGGCTACTCGGTGCAACTTGATCTGAATCACGCCCAGTTAGTTCAACAGGGCAAATCTTTGGCTAGCGGGGATGACCTGCGACTCCTCTATTGGAACCAAGGCAACTGCAACTGGTTGGAACTTGACCGCGCTCTCCAGGAGGGTTCGGCTTGGAATAATACCTCCACCATTGTTTGGTTCAAAACCCAGGTTGCTATTTCAGCCAACAGCTCCGATAGCAATTACTATCTCTACTACGGTAACGCCTCTGCCGTAAATCCTCCCGCCAATAAAAACAACGTCTATGTTTTCTGGGACGACTTTGATGATGGCGTCCTTGGGCCGGGCTGGTCGCTAGACGCCATCGGAACTGTGAGCGGTGGCTCTGTGAGCGAGAGCGGAACCGTGGTAAGGGTGACGGCCACGAGCACCGGAGATATCTGGGATGCGTCTGACAACGCCTACCACCTTGCCAGGAGCATTTCGGGCGACTTTCTGGCGGAGTCTTACACGACGGCCATTGGGGGCACTCATGGAGCTTGGTCCAAGTACGGCGGCGTCCACTTGCGCGACACGTCCAGCGCCAACTCCAAGAACCGCAACATGTCGCAGGTCTATAGCGCCGCTGGCTCGACTAACTCCTACCGTCTCGCCACTGGCGGCAGCACAGCGGAGCAACTCGGTCAAAGGTATCCCTATAATCGCCTAACCCGCAGGGGGGGAACGTCGAGGGCGTTCAACTCCAACGACGGCATAGCATGGAACGAGATAGGAAGTTCCATATCGTTCAGCGGTGGCCTGCCCGATCCGAACAGGGTGGGGCCGATACTGGCGGCTTTGAGTTCTACTTCTCACTCAGTTGATGTGGATTGGTTCAAAATCAGGCTCTATGTTAACCCCGAACCAAGCACCGCCCTAGGTGCTGAGGAGTTGGCGCCCTAGACTGGCATGAGGATAGTTCTTCCGGATAGCGCCTTTTGGGGGGTGAACCAGCGAAGGCAGCGAGGGTTGGTCCCTCGTCGGCTGATATCTCCGCCTTCAGCGATGATCTGAAAATCCGCCTAGTGCACACTATGCATTGTACACGGAAGGTAGAAATCGCTCTCTCGATGGTATCGGTACTTGTCAGCGCTGGTGTATCCCTCCAGAAGAGAGTTACCCCATGAGAGCTCAAATCCCCTGCACCACCCTTCTTGGGATTCTTGCCCCCTTAGGGATCTCCTTAGTCACTTTGCTGGGCTAGCAGCCTATATCATGAAGCGCTAGCCCCCGTTGAACCTCTCACTCTCCCATCTTGTGTATATGTTGGTGCGGATGTTAGTCGATATACTCGCGCGATAAGGAGAATAGCGACGTAGTTCGAAGGTTAACTCTAATCGCTATGTGCATTTTGACTACCTCGTTTTTCTCTGATAACCGCGAGCAGTCCTCGCCCTTATCTGCCCAACTCATATGGGAGATATTTGCCCAATTCCCTGCTCTCTATTCTATGCGCCTGGATCAATTGATAGGCATAGCGGGAACTCTCGACAGCTCCACCGTATTAGACTATAATCCTTCGCCGGAGGAGGGTTTGAACGAAGAGGAGAACCGATGAGGTTTAAGAAAACCGTTCTTGCGCCCTTGACAGAGAAGCCTCGGGTGAGAAAGACAGAAAGGCTAGCGATTTTTGTCTGGGTCATCCCTCACATCTTATCCGTTGTCGCCCTCGTCGTTGGCATCGTCTTTGTCGTCGCTCTGCTCGTGACCCTGGGACAGGCAGAAGGCCGGATGCCCATCCAAGAGGGCCTGCGAACTGCCGCCGGGTTCGCCGTAGAATACCTGGGCGGGCTGGTGCATGGTGACCTTGGCCTTGCCACCCCTCGCCACGCTGCCACCACTCCCACACCGGTGATCGAGGAGTTAGGGCGCACACTCCCCAAGTCGCTGGGGCTGCTGCTGATGGCCCTCGTCCTGGCGACGGTGGGGGGTCTGCCCCTGGGTATCCTGGCTGCTACCCGCCGGGGCTCCCATCTGTCGGGCCTCCTGATTGTCCTCTCCACCTTGGGCATCTCGATCCCCAGCTATTTCGCGGCGATGCTGCTCATCACGCTGGCGGTCCGCTTCTACACCGCCACCGGGTTGCGCATCCTGCCGGTCCACGGATTCGGGTGGGACACCCACCTCATTCTGCCGGCGCTGGTATTGAGCACCCGTCCCCTGGCCAACATGGTGCGCCTGACCTACAATAGCCTGACCGACATCCTGGCCGCCGACTATGTGCGCACGGCGCACGGAAAAGGGCTCGGGCCTTGGACGGTGCTTTTCCGTCACGTCCTGCGCAATGGAGCCGTGCCCCTGCTGACGACCGTGGGGGTCTCTCTCCGTTTCAGTCTGGCGATGTTGCCCATCGTCGAGTACATCTTCACCTGGCCCGGCATCGGGGCGCGCTTGCTGCAGGCGTTGCAGGCCAGTGATACCGTCGTCGTCGTGGGTCTCACTCTGGCCCTGGCGCTCCTCTTCATTCTGGTTGACCTCATCCTGGAGATCTCATACCGGCTTGTGGACCCCCGCCTCCGCGCAGGAGAGGAGGTGACCGCGTGAGGGAGCGCACTCTCTGGCAGCGCCTGGTTTACGCTCTGGGCGACCGCTCCCTCATCGCCGGTGCCGCCATTGTAGGAGTGCTTTTGATTGTTGTGGTCCTCGGCCCGGAGTTGGCTCCTCACAACCCCTTCCACGTTGACCGCATCCAGACGTTCAATGGGAAGATAGGCCGGGCGCCTTTCCCACCCTCCTCTACCTACTGGCTCGGGACCGATGATCAAGGACGTGACACCCTCTCCCTCCTGTTCTACGGAGCGCGCCAGACTCTCATGATGGCAACGCTAGCGACGGTCGCTCGTATCCTTGTGGGCCTCTTGCTGGGCACCATTGCCGGGTGGTGGCATGGCAGAGCGGTGGATCGGGCCCTGATGTCGTTGGTCGAGTTCCTGGCCCCCTTTCCCACCCTTATCCTGGCCATGGCGCTCATCCTAGCCATTGGCATCCCGCGTGGTCAGATCTCCTTCATCATCGCGCTCTGTCTCGTCGGCTGGGGTGAGGTAGCGCAGGTGGTCCGCAGCCACGTGTTAATCATCCGCCACAAGCTCTATGTGGAGGCGGCGCGTGCCGTAGGGCTCAGCGAGCCGGAAATCCTCAGCCGCCATGTGCTGCCTAACCTGCTGCCCACGCTCCTGGCGCTGGGGGCCCTAGAGATGGGCGGAGTGCTCTTGCTTTTGGGTGAACTGGGCTTTGTGAAAATCTTTATCGGTGGAGGCACCACCTACGCGGACGACGCAATCGGCATCATCCACTTTTTTGACGTCCCG
This sequence comes from uncultured Anaerolineales bacterium, assembly GCA_964514645.1. GTDB lineage: Bacteria > Chloroflexota > Anaerolineae > UBA7937 > UBA7937 > UBA7937. The sequence continues at coordinate 12,722 of CAZERB010000005.1, read as the reverse complement.
GACTGGGGCGCGATGTTGGGCACGTCGTGGCGCTACTTTAACGCTGCTCCCTGGCTCCCGCTGGCCCCGGCCATCGCTTTCTTTATCTCCATCCTGGGCTTTAACCTCTTCGGCTTTGGGTTCCAACGGTTTGTAGAGCGTGGCCGTTTCCACCCCTCGGGGTGGTCGCTGCTTCGTTTCGCTCTTGCGGTTAGCCTACTCCTCTTTGTCAGCCGAACCATTATGCGCAGCACTGGAATCGAGGCCTACTACGCCAAGATGGCTCAGGAGTTTAACACCGACCGTGCCTTGGTCGACATCGCCTTTCTGGCCGATCCGCGCCTAGAGGGCCGACCCACCGGCCCCGGCGGCGGACATGAGGCCGCCGGCTATATTGCGGGCCAATTCAGAGCATTGGGGCTGACCCCGATACTGCCCAGCGACAGCTACTTTCAAACCTATGAGTGGTATAAAGGGCGGATAACCGTACCGCCTGGCCTTTCGCTCCTCGACAAGCAGGGAGATCCAGTCGCCGAGTTTGTCGCGGGGGAGGATTTCTCGCTCGCCCCCGGCCACCCATTCTCGGCGGAAGGAACCTCGCAGGCCGAACTGGTGGTGGTCGGGAAGATCGGGCAGCGACTGCCCGAGTCTGCTCGTGGGGAGAAGGTCTTGATGTTGCTTGACCCGCATGAGGAACTAGTTGTCCAGTGGGAGGTGGTGAGGCAATACGTGGGGGTGCTGCGCGTCGTGCCCGACGCAGAGGTAGCTCCTGGATCAGCAGTCCCCCCTCTTGAGCAACAACGCAGGTTCCTGGACGAATTCCCCACTTTCCTCATCGGTGAGTCGTGCGCGCGGGAGATAGTCAGCGCTGCCGGCTATGACCTGGCCACCTTGCAAAAGGATCTGGCCAGCCGCACCGAGGGAGACACGCTTTCCGTTCCCCTGGGCTTGCAGGCTCGCCTGGACTTTGGCGTTGAATATGAGGAGACGACAGCGGTCAACGTGGCGGGTCACATCCCCGGAGTTGACGTCAGGAGCGAAGGAGACCGCATCGTTGTGGCTACTTACTATACAGGCCCCCCACCTTCAGCGGATGGCACCATCTACCCTGGCGCGGACGAAAATGCCAGCGCTGTGGCAGTGATGCTGGAGATCGCCCGCCTGTGGCAGGAGCAAGGTTTTGAGCCGAAGAAGACGGTTATCTTTGCCGCCTTGGACGCGCACGGCGATGAATACCTGCTCAGCCATCCCATCTATCCACGCCAACCCTCCGATAGTTATCTGGTGATCGAAATAGAGGGAGTGGGAGCCGGGGAAGAGTGGTTGAGTTCGGAGAGCCTGGGGGGGCTTGGTCTACCTCGCATCTTGCAAGACAGCGCCAGCCGGGTCGGAGTCAAAGTGAACTACCTCGGCGAGGGCAGATTCTTCTTCGGTGGGGACCCTGACCGCTACGTCCGCGCTGACCTAGCCTACTCCGGCCTGCGCATCACTCGGCTGGGCGACGAACTCTCCGGTGGGCCTCTGGATACCCTCGATCATCTGGACTCCGAATTGCTGGGCGAGGCGGGCCGGCTAGTGGATCACCTTCTGATGGTCCTCAGTACCCAAGGTTAGCCTCAACCGCCCACGGTTGGGGCGCCGAAACCCGCTAATATTCGGCTCAACCCCCTAATTGGCATAAACTCTTGCTGAACCCCCCCCTTCATGGTACAATCTCGCCTAGTTCGCCTATTTCTCTTAGATTTTAAGGAGGGTTCTTGGTAGCCATCGAGGAACAGATAGTCATTTTCTTGGAAAACCTGCTGCAATCGATAGGCTGGGCGGGGATAGTGGTAGCCATGGCCATCGAGAGCGCCTGTATCCCCCTCCCCAGCGAGGTGACCATGCCTCTGGCCGGCTGGATGTTGGTCCAGGCTAAAGGGTTGCAAGTTGGCCTGCAACTATGGAAAACGATAGTGGCCAGTGATTTGTCCCACCAGATTGGACTAGGCTCCCTCTCACCACCGTCTCTCGCCGGAATGACCGCGGCTATACTACTAGGCGGCTTCTACGGAGGGCTAGGGTGCACCATCGGCTCGGTGATAACCTACTGGCTGGGAGCCTTGGGAGGGCGGCCGATATTGGAGAAGTACGGCAGATACGTCCTCATCTCCCAACATGACATAGAGTTAGCCGACCGATGGTTCAACAGATACGGAGAATATACAGCCTTCTTCTCTCGACTCCTGCCCATCATCAGGACCTTCATCTCCCTTCCCCTCGGAATGGCCCGCGTGAACTTCCTCAAGTTCACTCTCCTCACCTTCATCGGTTCCTTCATCTGGTCAGGGGCGCTGGCTGGGGCTGGCTTTCTCTTCGGTGAACACTGGCGCGAGGTCCGGGAATTGATGCGCCCCTTCGATATCCCCATCGCCATCATTCTCCTGGCCTTGGTCGCCCTCTTTTTCTACCGACATGTAAAACGGAACAGGGAAGAGGTAACGGCGACCCCCGAAGAATAGCCTCTATTGCCTTCTGATGGTGGATATAGTCCACCTCATCACTATGCTGCCTCTCTGGCGTTTCCTTTCTCTCCATAGCAGTGATGATGGTGGCGGCGGTGGAAGAGGGGGCGGGGGCAGTGGCGGTGAAGACGACCATAGTGGCGCAGACCACCACCAGGATGGCGGTGGTCGTCATGATGGCCATCGTGTTGATAGAGGCAGTGGGTTAGGTGACAGTTTCTAATAGCGCAAGGGTAATTTAACAGGCAAGGTTCTTGCTCTAGCTGAAACAAAGACTTGACTTTTTTGCCAAGTTACTATATAATAGTTGCGCTATTTACGCAACTAAATTGGTTCGTTGCGCTATTTACGCAACTAAATTGGTTTCATGAGCTATTTGCACGATTAGTATATTGTTCGAGTGGTTATACCACACCCATGTAGGTACTTGAACGTACTATTCTCGCCAAGGTGTAACAAAAATGGAGTGGCTAGCTGAGTGGCTTGCAAAACGCTACGCACAACTGTATTACCGATTTGGGGAGAGGCCCTTCGAATTCGAAGCAGCCCAGATGCTTCTGGGATATAGCAAACGCGAAACAGATAGGACTCTCAGAGAATTTCAAGACAGCGGATTTCTGTATAAAGCACGACTGCCAACTGACTTGAGGAGAAGGCAGTATTACCTCGTGCCACCAGATCAAGCAATCCGCGCCCTGGCCCTCGACCAGGAATCAGAAACTACAGAGGACAAACTACGGCTTGCGAGCAAGGATTTTCACTACATCGTAAACGGCGCCACAGCGGCATACAAGTATCACGGCTATATGACCCCGGCTAAAACCGACATCAGGATCCACAAAGAAGATCTAGGCTTCTGGATTGCCCTCTTGAAGGAAAAGGGGATACAAATAGCCGTTGATGACATCCTGGCGGAGAAGCGAGGACAAGTCATTCACCTGCACACTAACCTCACCGCAGAGACCTTCGCGCGAGCCGTCCAAATCGATGGCATCTACTACACCTCCGCAGAAGACCTGGTGTTGGACTTCATCAGGTACCCCAATGATACCTCTTTGTTGGACGCGATCGCCATCATGCTAACCCACTCTCAAGATTTAGACTGGGGTTTGCTGGCCAAAAGTGATGTGGCGCAGGAAATCGGATTCGCTATAGAGGTATTGAATAAAGAGGTCAAGCGAGAAGTCTTCTCCAAGGAACTCATCCAGAAGTTTGCAGAGAGGGAGGCCGTTCACAAGCGCTTTTCCACTGGCACTGAATTGTTGGAGTTGCCAGAGGAATATCACGACTTGGCAAAGAGGTGGAACCTAGAGGTGAATATTCCGCCGAGGGTCTTTCAAAAGGCGGTCGAGGATTTGGTGAGTTAGTCAAGTGGACCCAATTAAGACTGAATGTGAGAGCCTGAAAGACCTCAAGACCATCCTCGATAAAGCAAGGGAATGGGAGATTCAACTACTAGTTATTGGAGGATGGGCTGTTAATGCCCATGTTGGTTCGTATCGATATACCAAAGACATTGACTTGGTTATGAAAACGGTTGACTTGGGTTCCCTCAAAGCACTATTGAAAGATCAGGGCTACCAAGTTGAGGATAGAGGGATTTACATCGCAGGACAGAAGGAAATAGAGGATGTTCAGGTCAAGGTTCACATTAGCATAGGAGATATCGTCGATACATCGAGAGGTTATGCGCTGAAGTACTCAATTGACGAAAACGCGTACCGCAACGCACCCCTGCTTCCAATCAGAAGTTTTCACTCGCAATGTAGAGAATATGAAGTAGTTGCACCCATTCTTCCTATCAGCAACCTATTCATTGCCAAACTATTGCCTATTGGTAGAGAACTCGATGTGGTTGATTTTGTCTCTTTGATTCTGAAGCGTGGAAAAGAGTTCGACCCGGACTTCATCGCAAACGAGGTCATTAAGAACGACTTGGCGGACGTTATCGAGTCTCGCATCGAGGACACGGCTCACGATGCAGCATCAGGCGAGCTAGAAAGGGTCTGGATGGCTCATACCGGCCAAAGGATGTCCAGAAAAGATCGTAACGAAATCCGTCTCCGCTTTCTAAGACAACTTGCCACAAGACTGAGACAGTTGCGTAGCGTCTAAAGCCAAGAACACTCATAAGGAGGAGAAAATTGGATAGATTAGGCTGCATAGTGGGAGTAGGAGTGCTGATCCTTCTGGCTATCGTGCTTTGCGCGGCGGTGGTCTTCCCCTGGACCTTCTACAACCAGGTGGTCACCCTAGATACCCAGGTCGATAACGCCTGGGCCAATGTGCAGGTGGAACTGCAGCGACGGATGGATTTGGTGCCCAATTTGGTGGCCGTGGTGGAGGAAGCCGGGGTGCACGAGGAGGAGGTCTTCCGCACCTTGGCAGAGGCCAGGACCAAATTGGCGGGGGCCATCGACCGGGATGCTCCCACCGATGAGCAGGCTACGGCGGCCAACGAGTTCGAAACGGCTCTAAGTAGACTCTTAGCCCTGGCTGAGGATAACCCGGAACTCCAAGCCTACCAATCGTTCCTCGAACTCCAGCAACAATTGCAGGAGATTGAGAACGATGTGCGCGGCTCCCGGCGAGTCTATAACGATAGGGTGCGCGAATATAATAGGACTATCCGCCTCTTCCCGGGCAACCTTTTGGCCAAGGCCTTCGGCTTTGAGCCCCACATCTTCTTCCAGGCCGCTCCCGGGGCAGAGGAGGTACCGGAAGTAGAGTTCGAATAGGGGCGCCTTCACCCCGCTACGGCAAAGGCGACCTCTCTCGGCTCTCGCACCTTGAGGAGTGTCATTGAAGAGAGGAGAAAGCAAACGCCATAGATGGCGAAGACCACTAAATAGCCCAGCCCAGGGCTGCTCAAGTTGAAGAAGTCGGCCAGCGGCCCACCTATACCTGCTCCCACCACCCCCGCCCCCGCTCCGGCCAGGTTGGAGATGCCCAGATAGCGCCCTGCTTCCTCGGGCGGCACCAGATCGGTCCCCAGCGCCCAGTTGGTGGTGACGAAGACCCCCGTTGCCACCCCGATCAAGAAGCCACTGAAGTAGACCATAAAGATATTCACCGAAAAGAGGAGCAGGAGAGTGCCTGCCCCGGCGACTATGCCGGTCAAGATCAGGAGCCGCTTACGGCCGAAGCGGTCGGCTAGGAAGCCACTACCCAGTGCAGCGATGACGGTGAATACCCCCACCACCGCCATCAGGACGGCGGTGGCTTGACCGGGGTTGGAGACCTCCAGCACATCTTGCAGGAAGTATTGAGCAAAGCCCTGGATGGAGGTCACTGCCGCAAAAAAGAGCAAACGGTTGACCACCCACCAGACGAAGGAAGAATGGCGCTCCACTCCCTCCCCAATGCCTACTCGCGCGCTCAGCCAAACGCCAACGACGATCGCCCCGGCCATGGCCACCAGCCCAGCCAGGCCCACCGCCACCAGTTGCAAAACTCCGCTCTCTTTCAGTAGGGCACCCACGAAGCCCACCAGCCCTCCGAAGACGCTGGTGGCTACCACGAAGATCAAGGTCAGAAGCACGATGCGCGCCACGCGTGGCTTAATCGCCATCTCTGGCCTCTCCCGCAAGGGCTCCTCACGCACCATCATGGTTAAAAGCATGGCGATGAATAGTGCAACCATGATCACCAAGACGGCAGCCCATACCCTCCCCTGATCTACCAGCACCCCGATGCCCAAAAGCGGCAACAAGATCACGGGCAACAACTCCATCACTGCCTTGACCCCCGAGGCTCTCCCCCTTTGCTCCGGGGGAACCAGGTCGGGGATCAAACCCTGTAAAGCGCCATGGGCGATGTTAGAAGAGAATTGCAAGAAGAGCACGGCTACAAACAGCATCCAGTAATTGCCTGACAGGGCAATCCAGGCCAAGAAAACCAAATCTAACATGGTGCCCAAGAAGATGAAAGGCCGCCGCCGACCCCAGCGCAGGGTGGAGCGGTCGCTGAGCATCCCGGCCAAGGGCTGTACCAGGATAGCCACGATGAGGCCTGCGGTTCGCAGCCCCCCATAGTAGGTGTTCTTCAAGACTTCGGGCACGAACTGCTGCACCAAATAGGGCAGAATGATGGGAGTCAGGCCGCCCGTGACAAAGTTCAGCCCCAGCCAATAGATGTTAACAGTGATGTAATCTATGGCTCGCAACCTGCGCATTCTTCCCCCCTTTCTGCGTATGTCGGATTATGAACTCATAGACCTGGGCCCAGACCGCCTCCTTCTCGCTGTCCACAACTAGGCCATGACCCGAGTTCTCAAACCGGAGGAGCCGCTTATCCTCCGAGCCTAAATGGTCATAGATATAGCCGGCATTCCCCAGGGGAATGGTTTGATCCCTAGCTCCGTAAATTAGGAGTACGGGAACCCTTATCCGCCCTAGGTTCTCCCTCACCAGACCTTGTAACTCCAACAGGCTCATAGCGGCTGCCGTCGATTTCCTTTCGTAAGAAGCCGGTGGCGCGTAATAGCGAGCCCAGGCCTGGGCGTCTGTCAGGTCGCAGCGACTCTCTCGATACCAGGGTCTAAGATGCCGCAATATGGGCCGGAAGCGTAGCCGCCAATCTTTTAAGTAAACCGGTGCGGACATGGCGATTATTCCATTTAAGGGGTTTCTCAGACCAAGATAGAGGGCGATGAGCCCTCCCCCTGAGATTCCAGCCACAAAGAGGTGGGTACAATTCTCCAGTTTCCTTAACCCCTCCTCTGCCGAGGCTACCCAATCGTGCCAGGTGGTTCTAGCAAGATCATCGGGGTTCGTCCCATGCCCCGCGAGAAGCACCCCCACTACTCTCAACCCTTTTTGGGCCAGATAGTTGCCCATCCCTCGCATCTCATGGGGGGTGTTGGTAAAACCGTGAATCAACAAGCAACCGATATCGTTCCCTTCGAAGAAAAAGGGACCAACATCCCTAGCGATCATGATGCCTCCTCAGAGGCTAGATAGCGGTCGAAGAAGCCCAAGAGCCTCCGACGATACTCTATTGGCTGAACCTCATCCGCCTGGCGATGGCCGGCCCCAGCCACTATCCAGAGTTCCTTAGGCTCGCCAGCCGCCTCATAGAGCCGGCGAACATCCTCTATGAAGATATAGGGGTCCTCTACCCCGTGGATAAGAAAGAGGGCCCGGGGAGTTATCTTGTCCACCCAGCGTCGGGGATCGGCCTCGGAGAGGTCGCACCCCAGACGCCGACCGGCTATCCAAAGCATGAGAGGAACCACCAAGGCTGCAAGAAGCGCGGGAAAGCCCTTTTTTCTGCTCCCAGCCTCCACCACCTTTCTTAATTCAGTGAAGCCACCATCAGAGACCACGGCCACGATAGCCTCACACTGCGCCGCCGTGGCTATCGCTACCGCTCCCCCCAGAGAGAAGCCCAGCACTCCGAAGCGGGAGATCCCTTTCGACCGGAGAAGGTCGATGGCTCCCAGAAGATCCAGCCGCTCATGATAACCGAAGGAACTATACCTCCCCTCGCTCCGGCCATGGCCTCGGAAATCGAAAAGAAACGTATTGTAGCCCGCCTCTCGAAAGAAAGGCACATACTTTAAGTCCGGGTCCTTGCTCCCGAAACGACCGTGGCAAAAGATGACGGTACCTTTGCTATCACCAGACCAATCATCATCAACGAGGGAAGGAAGGGGCGACCGTTCAGAGGGGATGAACCAGCCATGGAGACGAAGGCCGTCCCGACTGGGAAAGGTGATCTCCAAGTAAGGAAGGCCGCAATCGCTGGGACTGCCCTCTGGGTCTGGCTCGGGAGGGCAGATGAGTTGGCTAGCCCCCCGGAAGGCGATGGCACCCATGGCGGCACAACTGAAGAGTATCGCTGCACCTATGATGATCCAGAACATTTGAGGCTAACTGAACTCTCCCTCTTCTCCGGATGCACCAGAAAAAGCATGAGTATAGCGCTTAGCACTACGAAGGCCCCACTGACTAGAAAAGCGAAGGGGCGTCCCCCGGATCGCTCCTGCGGTGTCCATCGATATGAAACCCCTATATTCATATCTGCAACCCCAGGATCATCACCAGAAAGAGGGGGTAGAAAGCGAAGAGCATATCGGAACCGGTGTCGTTGAAGAAGGCAGCCAAACTCAAGGCCATTACATTTGGTCGTCGGTGCACCTTCACCCTTCTTGTCTCCTCGCCAGATAGAATAAGCCCCCACCCATGGCCACGATGAGAACCAGCATGAAGAGAAGGGTTACCAGAGCGCCCATCCCCACTCCCACCAGAGCCAGGGGCTCCTCCAGGCTAATCAGGGCCAAGGAAGAGAGGGCGATGAGAGCCATGGCTGTGCCGTTCCAGAGGGCATGAACCCCCACGCTGGCTCCGTAGGCTCCCAGCAACTGCCAAGGTCGCCTCTGAGCAAGGAAGCCGTACCACCCCAGCCCCATGAGCCCGCTAGCCAGAGCATGCATGAGCGTGGCCCCCCAACGGAAGAGCATCACTAGCCACCACCCCTCCAGAGCCACCCCTCCGTTGATGAGCCCCTCCAGAGCCGAAAAGCCAGCCCCACAGGTAACTCCCCATAGGAAGGCATCACCTCTCTTCTGGAGCCCCGACCCCAAAAGGGGAACCCCCAAAGATTTGATGAACTCCTCTAGAAAGGGCGCGACGATCATAAGGATCACTCCCACGCCAATGAGAACCGGAGGAGAGAGGATCAGGCGAGAGAGGCTAACCGCATCCTCCAACCAGTCAAGCCCCGCTCTCATATCCGGCCTGAAGAGGAAGAGAACGGCCCCCAGGAGGAAAAGAAGGGTAAAGAGTTCCAGGCCGAAGGCCAAGAGGGGCGAGAGGATCGCCCCGTGGGAGGCCTGCAAAGTGATGGCTCGCCAGGTGGAGTCAGAGGCCACCCGCCGGCCGACGAAGGCCACCACAGCCCCGGCTGGCAAAGTGGAGGCTAATATATGGAAGGGAGGAAAAAGAAAAGAAGCCACACGAGGAGGTGAAAAGAGCAAAACGATCTCTCCACCCGCCAAGGCTAGAAAGAAACCTAGAGCCACAAGCCGAGCGGGAGGGGGCACAAACCTTCTCGAAGGGCGGCCCAGGAGGGCTCCCAGCCCCTGGTAGGTCAGGGCCAAGCCAAAACCGACCAGTAAGGCCGCTAGTGATACCAAGGCGAGGCTCACCTCCAAGAGGTCAACACCCCTGTAGAGGAAGGGCAAAATGAGATAGGCCCCCAAAAAGCCCAACCCCAAAGGGAGCAAGGATAGCCCAAACAGGGTTACCGCTAGCCTGCTGAACTTGTACATCCTTTTACAAGGAGGGGACGAGGCTAACCCCGTCCCCTGTAATTCCCTTATGCTCGTTCCACTACCCTTCCAAGGGCTCGAATCGCCCGGCTAACCTTTTCATCACCTGGGGCATGGTGGTGTACTCCATCTCGTCCAAGGGGAGGCGATGGGGCTCGAAGGGGCCGTGGCGCATTAGATAGTCGGCGATGATATTGCAAAAGTGGCGAGCCTCGTCGAAACTGGGGTCATCGAACATATCACAGGGGCCGACGAGAAGCCCGCCTCTCTTGGCGCTCTCCAACCGCTCCTCCGCCTCTTCCATGAGGGCAGGATGCATAGACGAGTGGCCCACATAGCCACCCACATCGGCCTTGATGACGGTCAAAGTGATCTCGTCGCTCATCATCTCCTTCCTTTATAAAGAGGCTAATTTAGGGCATCAATTGAAAGACCATATCTATATGTCTGTGGTTAGTCCCCCCTAGCATCCCCAGGGCCCGAGCGATGTCTGAGGGCGCTCCGCCAAGGACTTCCATTGAACGTGCCCCACCGGAGCCCCAAGGGACAATATAATCTCCCATGGCACATAGGGAAACCGTCCCATCCTCTTCCGTGGTTTTAATCTCCTCCCCTCCGGGCCAAGAACATCGCACCGTCACCCCTGGCAAGGGGTTGCCCGACCCATCCTTCACCCACGCCTTAATGGTCACTGGCCCTTCGATCTCCCTCAACTCCACAACACGAAATACCGAACCATCAACCCCTGGGGTTGCCTTCTCTATCCAACTACCATAGGTCTGGGTTACCCAGTTCATGTCCCTAAGGTTACCGTTCATATCATAAACCGCCACTGTAACCGGAACGGGCGATGGCGTAGGCATGGGAGTGGGTGGAACGAGGGTAGCGGTTGGCGTGGCCGTCAAGACAAGCGCCTCAGGCGTAGCGGTAGGTGTAGGCGTCTCCGTCGGTGTAGCAGTGGCCAGTTCCGTCGGCGTGGCTGTCGGGGAGGGTGTAGGTGTATCCGTAGGCATAGGGGTAAAGGTAGGTGTGCTGGTAGGCGTATCCGTGGGCACCGGGGAAGGGGTGAAGGTGGGCGTAGGTGTAGCCAGAAGGGCCACCATCCCCTCCCCTCCCGTCATAGAAGAGATCACCGCTGTGGGAGCGCTGATCCCACACAGCCAGATGAGCAAAAGAACAACTACCCCTAGTTGCACTCGTACAACTCGCTTCTGGCGAGCCTGCCACCTCACCAGATCTCGAAAAGCAGCCACAAGCATCCGTACTCCCTGGCCCAAGGAGACCAGCCGAGCGGAGAGAGAGAGGCCAATCCGAGGCGCTCTTGCCTTTGCCGGCTCAGCGGCCACCGGAGGGCCATAGACCTTCGCTCTCAGATGCTCACCCGCTACTCGTCGAAGAAGAGGGCGCGCCTGGGCCAGCCGTCCAAACTCCTCTTTGGAAAGGGTCCAGAGGGTTACCTGGGTGGCTGCGCGGTAAGTCGCACCATAACTTTTGCCAGTCAAAACCGCCATCTCCCCGAAAAGCCCCCCCTCTCCAAGAGAAGAGACCTCTTCCCCTTCGACCTCGGGGAGAGCCTCGATGCGGCCCGACTCCACGATGTAGATCGCCTCGCCGGGGTCACCAGCCTGACATATTATCTCCCCTCTCTTGTACCCCCTTGGTCGTAGCCTCTCTGCGATATCCAAAAGCAGATCGGCGGGAAGAGAGGAGAAGAGAGGGGTTTTTGCCAATCGGTGCTCCGCCAGATAATCTGCCACGCCGGCCACCAGGGAACCCATGACTATGCTCAATTTGACACCGATCTGGGGCTCCTTCCTTATGACGGCTAAGAGGTCTGCCTTGGCTAACTTCCAGGCGGTGACCTCGGAGGTCGCCTCTGCGCCGACAGAGTAGGGACGATCCAGAAGGAAGTCCCCCTCCCCCAAGAGATCCCCTGGACCAAGAGTGGCTATGGTTAACCTTTCGCCTTTCTCTCCCCTGGTGAGTCTCACCCAGCCAGACTCGATGAGATAAAGGGCCTTGCTGAGAGCCCCCTGAGCGAAGATCTCCTCTCCCGGGGAGAACTTCTGAGTTTCCATCCTCCCAGAGAGTAGCAACCTCTCCTTCGCTCGAAGGGTAGAGAAGAGGGGCAAACTATCAAGCGGGCGCTCTTTCACCGTTTCCTCCTTCAATCGACCCTCTGGAAGACCACTCGCCAAGCGCGGTGGCTTCCCCTCTGACAGGGCTTAGCCGTGACCCTCGCTACCTGGCTAGACCCCTCGCTTACCTCCACATTATACTCGCCTGGAGCCACCAAGGCGAAGTCAGCATAGCCAATATCCTCTTCCGGCTTAAGACCGGTGTAGAAGAGATCATCGCCTTGAGGACCCGAGACCTTCAGTTCGACATTAGGGATCCCTGAACCTTCACCGTCTTGGACGTAAACCACGATACGGCTTTCGGGGAACTCACCACAACCCAGATTGACGTTCTCTAGGAGGCGAAAGGAAAGTTCGCTTTCCCTAGTAGAGGTGGTGAGGGCGTGGGTAAATAAGCCGCGAGAGCGGTATCCCTGGCACCCAAAGCGTAAGCCAGAAGGGCCAGGCTGGGAGCCGATTCACCTCCCGCCTCGAGGAGGTCAATCACCACCTGAACGGGGTCCGTCAACCCCAGAAGGGCTAACTGCTCCCTAGCCTTCTCTATATCCCCATACCGAAGGTACTCTTCAGCGACCATAACCACGTACTCTTCCTTATGTTCCCAGCGCAAGTCCGAGGGCTGATCGCTACACCTTCCTCACGGCCAGACTTCCCAGGCTGCAAACAAGCCTAGAGTCAAGCCCAGGATAAAGCACAAAAACCAAGAGATTCCCCATGCTCTAATCACTCATGGCATCCCTTACCACTTTCGGCTACCTCATCTCACCAATCGGAAGTAGGTATCCAAATGCGTGTGCTCAGTATGCCCCAACATCCCTAGGTTGCAGG
>CAZERB010000004.1:0-26327 GCA_964514645.1 uncultured Anaerolineales bacterium | reverse complement strand
GAACGCTGAAAAAGAGGGAAAGGAAGCGACCACTGAACTCGCTTGGGCCGGCAAGCCGAAAAACTAAATGTAAAAGGATGAAATATAGAGGTGGCTGGGTATCATGTGTGGGATAACCTTGGATGAAGATGGTGTTAGAGAGGATGAAGGGGACGCTTTGGCTGGCTCGATAGGCGCTGAGCCCCTCGTCTTGCCATAGGCTTTTGATCTCCAGGCTATAGATCCGCAAACCAAAGGCTAAGAGGATGAGCACCCCCAGGATGAGGAAAACCCCTAACCTCTTCTTAACCATCGACGCTACTCCCCGAGAGAAAATCGCATCCCAAATTTACATGGCTGGTACGAAGCGTGGATGCGACCTATCTGGTAACCTCAACCGCGCCCAAGAGCAACCAGTCGCCTGGGAGCCTCTCTCCGTCCCTCGCATAGATCGGCAACCGCTCCCCGCTGGTGGGATCATACATCCCTACTACCAGTTGATATTCTCCTGATGGTAACTCTTTAGGTAATATTATCCCATAATTGTCCCATATCTCCTCCCCTATCCCCCAGCCACTGGTCGGTCTCAACCCACCAACGGGCTCACTATCCCTCTGAGCAACTATCTCGCCTTCTCTATCTAACAGATGCAGGAATACCTTGTACCCCGTTTCCATCTCCTCTCTTGTTTTCCAATGGAGGGTCAGACGGATGATCTCCCTGGGCTTCACCTTCGGGTCAACCAAAGTATAGCCCAAGAGATCGATTCCCTCCCCGAACCTCGCACGTAAGCCCTCCTCAGGCTGCTTTTCCTTCCCCAAAGAGGTGGCATAGATCACCAGACGCGCGGCTCCGTACCAGCCATCCCAAGCCCGATAACCTTTTCGACTTAGCCACTCCTCTAGAAAGCGAGCCTTCTCTCCTCCCTCACCTCCCGAGACAAAGAAAAGGCGGAGGTGTTGGGAGATGATCTCTTCCAAGGCTTCGGTCATCGCCTCATCATTTAACCCCTCTTCAGGAAAGAGATAGACCTTCGCTTCGCCGCGGTAGTAGGGGCCCACGAGGTTTATCTCCCCTGGTGGGTCGAGGAGAAGCGCATCTTCAGAACGAACGAGAGCGGCGATCTCCCTCCCTAAAGCCTCGAGATCTTGAAGGGCGAAGTTATCTGGCCTAGGGTAGCGCCTCTTGTATAGGTAGATTATGCTTCCATCGGGCATGGGGTATTCGCGGAGCGGTTGAAAGGCCTGAGATAGGATATCCGGAGGATGACTTAGCATTAGGGCGATCGCTTCTTGAGACTCAGCAGCCACGCGGTGGTCAGACTGGTTCCTCAAGGCCAGATAATCCACTTCGTAGATTTGGGGGTATGCCGGTCGGCCGCTCCAATTGCGGGCCAACTCTCGCAGCCTTATCTCCGGATAGTCGGTATAGATAAGGTAGAGGAAATGCTTCTCGTGAAGCTGATGGAAGTTGACAAAAAGACCTAACTCAACCTCTTCTCGCTCATCTCCTTTGTCTGCCATGATATCATCGAGGATGTCGGGCACGATCCAATATCGAGGGTCGGTGGGACCAGTAGCCGGTAGTAGGATGATCTCATAGCCGTGAGCCAAAAGGTTGACTTTGCCCAGGCCAGGTAGATCTACGACCGCCACCCGGCGGGGCCCATCTAGACCATCATAGGAGAGAACAAAGAACTGCCCCAGGGCTATTAGAGTTACCAGGACGATGAGCGTTGGCTTGGCCCCGCTATGAGGGACCTCCATCAAACCCCAAGCGATGAAAAGCGCAACCGCGGGGAGGATAGCCATGATATAGCGGGAGTGAACAGTGCTCACGCGAAAGGAAAAGATAAAGTAGGGGACCAAGAGCCAAGTTGCAAGGAGAGCCATCCCCTCACCTACCCTAACCTCCTTCAGGGCTTTCCGTCCCCAGACGAGCAACGAAAAAGCGGCAACGAGAAGGAAGAACGTATAGAAGGGCCCCAACTCTTCGTTGATCAGATATGAAAGATATGGAGCGAACCCCCACCCCCGTCCTGTGGGCTTGCCGTAGGAGTTGAGAAGGAAACCTTGGAAGAAGTTGATCTTGGGTATATACCACGCACCGGCTACTGTGAGACCCAAAAGGATAGAACTCCAGAAATTGGTTCTTTGGCTTCGGGGGCGGCTGAGAGCATAGATGGTCAAGGTAAATACGAGCCAAGAGATAGGAAATAACCACACGCCCAAAATCAACTGCTTTACCCTCTCGCTGTTAGGAAGGTACCAAATAAGGGTCAGGATCAAACCTAAACCGGCTGCCAACCCCAGCCATCTCTTTTCCAACCGCCAACCTCTCACCCCTTCCCACAACTCGCGCAACAAAGGTGAACGGGCAAGAACTAGGAGCAAGGGGGGTAGGGCAAAGGCCACGAAGGTCCATTTCACGAGCATACCCAAACCGAGGCTCAGCCCGTAAAGCAAGGCATATCCTCTCCTCTGGAAACCGGCCGTGTACAAGAGCAGGCAGATGCTCAGAGCCACCATCGCTGTCAGAGCGAAATCGATATAGAAATAGCGAGACATGGCGTAGATCATGGGAAAGGTGGAGAGGATGAAAGCAGCAAGAACTCCTGTGCCCTTGCCGAAGAGTTTACGTCCGATACCATAAGTGGAGAGGAGGAGTATGGCCAAATAGACAAAGTTGACCTTCACCGCCGTATCCATGGAGATGCCGAAGATCTTATAGAGGACTAAAGCCGAGAGGTGAACTAACGGAGGGTAGTAATCGCTCCAAGTCAAGGCCGAGAAGAGAGAGCGGAGGTCGACCCGTTTTAGGATGTCGTTGTAGACCAAGGTGGTAACAAGATGGTCCATCGGATCCCAGCCCACACTGGTCACATTAGTGGAGAGCCATATCCAGTTGTTGACGATATGGAAGAGGATGAGAGCGGCCAGGGCCAGGAAAGGCCAAAGGTGCAAAAGGCGCTCTCCTTTCCCTTCGATCTTGCCAGTTGCCCTATCCATCCTTACTCCCCTTTGCACCCCTCATCCCCCTGTACCCCTCTATGGCATAGATGAGGGCGCCGATCAGGCCAGTGGCCACACTCACCGCATAAACGGAAAGGGAAATGACCAGGGCCGAAGAGGAGGGAACGCCAACCCGGCTGAAGAGGTAGATATAGGCCCCCTCCCGCACCCCCAGCCCGCTCAAGGAGATGGGCAGAACCAGAAGAAAGGAAATGATGGGTATAAAGAGCAAGAAATACCAGAAGGAGATCCGGACCCCGAAAGATAGAGCCGCCAGGTAGTTCATAAAGATCAAGATGAGGTTGAAGGCTAAGGAGAGGGAGATGGCTTGGAGGAAGGGGACCAAACTATAGGTTTGAGTCGAAATGTATAGTTCCTTCACCCTCTCACTCTGAGCCAGGGATGAAAGAAGAGGCAGCCCTTTCAGCCTTCTCCAAAGGGGACGGCTGAATAGGGCCCCGGTGCCCAGTAGGCTGGCCAGGAAGATGGCGATAATAGTTACCCCCACCTCGGGAGGCACAAGCCGGTAACTGAAGGTCAGGGCTAATGTGGCTATGGCGAAGAGGGCGAGGAAGCCACTCAGTCGATCCATGAAGACGGTGGTTATGGAACTGGCGGTACGGCTGCTATATTGGGAGAGTTCGTAGACCCTCACCACATCGCCGCCGAAGCCCGATGGGAGCACCAGGTTGAAGAAGAGCCCTATAAGGTAAAGAGAGATTAGTTTGGGTAGAGAGGTCCGCACCCTTTGGGCGTTCAGGAATATACGCCAGCGGTAGGAACGGAGCACTATGGTAAAGAGGTAGATGAGGAAAACGGCTAAGAGATAGCCGACGTTGGCTCCCTTAAGGCTCTCCCAGGTCTCCCGCACTCCTACCTTAGCCAAGAGGAAGGCCAAGAGCCCTAAACTGGTCACTATTCTTAGGAGGTTAAAGAGTCGCTGGCGCATTACCTCTCTACCTCTACTTTGGTCAGGATGACACTATCATCGACCAATCGCTCCCCCTCTGCATCGAAGGCGGCAAGTCTCTCCCCCGAAATCAGATCGTACATGCCGATCTCGATGGTGTAGTCCCCAGGGGGGGCATCCCCCCGCACCGGTATATCGTACTCGTCTACCACGATCTCCCCTACCAACCAGCCCGAGGTGGGTCGAGTGCCCCCGGCGGGGAAGTTATCTTTCTGCCCCCAGATCCGCCCCTCTTTGTCCCTAAGGTGAGTAAAGACGGTGTAATCCTTTTCCATCTTGGCAAGGGCTTGCCAATAGAGGCTCAGATGTAGAGTTTCACCCGAATAAAGGGTGCTAGGAGTGAGGCCGTACCCCAACAGCCTCACCTTATGAGCCAGGTCAGCCTGAAAAGGGTTGGGGATAGAAGGGGGCTCGAACGACCTTCTAGGGGTAACCGGTTGGCCATCCCGGACCTCCAACAGTTTGAGGGCTGTGCCCTCCTCGAAGGGGGAGACCACTAGGGCGGAGGTCCCCACCTCTAGAGGCAACCTATCTTCGACGATTCTCCAATCCTCTCCCTCCATCACCCCTAGCCCCACATTAAAATCGTCTCCCACATCCCAAGGGAGGGTCTCCATCCTCACTATCTCGCCGACTTTCCATCTACTAGTAGGATACCAGAGAGCCGTAGTCATAGGCCTAAGGGTCGTATCTTCGATAATCCGCCCCATTTCATCGTAGAAGAAGGGGTAGATACGATAATCCTGCTCCAAGGGGAGGAGGGGCTGCCAATATAGGGCCAGGCTGGTCAGCCCCTCTTTTTGGTTTAGGTTGAAGCCCAGAAAGCGGAGGAAGCCTCCAAAATCTATCACCATCGGGTAGTCGATCTGCGGCTCTTTCACCCGGGCGAAGTCGTAAAACTCGTCTGGCAACTCCTGGGCATTGGCAAGGCCATGTTGTAGGAGGATATAGCCGTCCTTAGCGGCCAAGATGCCGAACCCCTCCTCGCCGAGAAGAGTATCTAAAAGCCTCTTTTGGTCGTTGGGGTGGATGGGCCAAGAGTCGACGCTCACATCGAAGAATACATACTCCGCATCCTCCACCATGGGAAAAAGATATATCCTCTCCCTTTCGCTTATATGAGGAGCCAGCCTCGATTGAGCGGAGACAATCGCCTCCTCAGGTATCAGTGTAATTAATTCATTAGCCAGACGGTGGTGCATCGTTACTCGGAAGGTGGGAAATCGGACAGCCAGGGGGGTAAAGCCGTGATATCGGTGATAGGATAGAGTTGAAAACAAAAGTATGATGCCAAACCAAGTAAAGAGATGATCCTTTGGCACTTTTAACCTCTCAGAGAGCCGCTTGGTAAGGAACGCGACCCCATAAACGGCGGAGATTATGACGAAGGGCACAAGGGGGGCGCCATACTGAAACTTCTCCAGTTCGTTCATGGGAGGATACGTACTAAGAAGGTTAACGGCCAGAGAAGGGGTGGCTAGGAGCAACGTTTGGGGGCAAAATAGCGAAGTAAAGGCTACTGGAGCGAGCAATTTACCTACGTAAAAGAGCTTCTCTCCCAGGTTCTGCCAGATGAGCCACGGCTTGAGAAGAGCGGTTGCTATTATCTCCAACGGGTTGTCGCCAAGGTAGGCGTAAAAAGATAGATAAGGAGATCCTTCACCCTTGCTGAAGTGGGGGATAACGAGGAAAAAGGCCACAAAGAACCAAACAGCGGCCACCGCCATCGTCACCATCCCCAACCTTCGATTGCCTTGGGCCAAAAGGATATAAAGCCCCATCATAAATACGAGAAGCGGCATCTCCTCCTGGCAACTCATGAGCAGCAACGCAAAGAGGAAAAACCAAGGGTAGCACCCCTTTTGCAGAAAATAGAAGGTGAAAAGGATAAGGCTAGCGGCAAGGGTTGCAGGGTGAAAATCGAAGATATTCGCTGCTTCCAAGGCTGGAAAGAGCAGGTAGATGACTGGAAATACCAGTGCGGCCAGATGATTTTCCAGCCGCTCTCTAGCCAACCAGAAGGCTGGTAACGCACCCAGGGCGATAACCACGCATTGCAGGATCAGCAATGTCTCAGGGCTGCTATAGAAGAGGTACAAAAGCGAGATGAGGATTAGAATCGGCTGGACATGTTGAGCCAATAGATTCTCTGCCTCTTGGGTGATATTGGAGGTGGCTAAGATCCGTCCATGATGAGTATTCCATACTGCCTGGTCAAATATCCCCAAGTCGAAGTAACTACTTTCAAAGGCCTGATGTCGACGGATGGTGAGGGTACTAAAGGTGAGGATGTATAAGACCATCGAAACTATTAAGAAGCCCATCATGAGTTTGGAACGATCCCAGTGTTGAGTCTGGTCCCTCGACATCATCATTACCCTTCTTATTTATCCCCTTTTCGCCTGTTGCCCATCTTTCTAAACTATCTCTCCACCACTACCTTGCTCAAGAAAAACGTATCCCCTGTGGGCTGACCTTCTTCATCGAGTATGGGCAAACGTTCTCCGGTCGCGAGCAGGTACATCCCCCCCACAACCATGTATTCACCCTTCGGTGTCTGGGGAGGGATGGTTAAAAGATGCTCGTCGAGAACCACCTCTCCTTCGTCCCAAAAAGAGGTGGGGTAGAAGCCACCCCAAGGTTGGCTGTCTGTCTGGCCCCAGATCTCGCCGCTTTCATCTATAAGGTGAAGGAAGACGGTGTAATCTCTCTCCATAGAGGCTAAGGCTTGCCAATAGAGGGTGAAAGATATACCATCTCCCGGGGCAGCCGACAAGATGACCTCCCCGTCACCCGCCATCGAGCCTGTAGCATCCGTGTCATATCCCACCAGCCTAACCCAGCCGGCCAAATTAGCCCCTATCGAGAATGGGGGTGAGGAGGGTTCTTCGGTTTCTGTGACTACCTTCACATAGTCAAGAACGACCTTATCATCTATTATCTTCCCCTCTTGATCTATCACCTCTAAGCGTTCCCCGGTCTGAGATAGATAGAACCCAACCTCCATTAGGTATCTACCTGGAGGGAGATCTGAGGATAGCCTTAGAGTGTGTTGATCGGGGATCACCTCCCCCTCCTGCCAGTAGATGGTGGGGTAGAGTCCCCTTATAGGCGCTGCATCATCTTGGGCTATGATCTTACCTTCCCTATCTAGAAGGTGCACGAAGATCATGTATTCCTCTTTAAGGCGAACTAATGGTCGCCAATAGAGGGTTACGCGCAGTTCACCCCCTGGCTTCACCACAGTGGTATCGAGATCATACCCTGAGAGGAGGATCTCGTCGCCGAAATTGATTTCTAGAGGTTCTATCGCCCCGGGTTGAGAGGTTGCTTGACACCCTTGGCAAAAGAGAACTCGGACCCCTCGCACCTGATACACTGTCTCCATCCCCTCAGCGAGATATCTCAAGAAATCGATATCGTAGTGGGTGGCTAGACGCCACCCGTCAACGACGAACCAAACCCGCGGGTTATCCTTTAACACCTCTTCTAGCTGGGAGGGTGAATTCAATAACCGGGCCCCCGTATACCGGTCGATTAAGATCCCCTCTCTCTCGAAGACGTACTCTTCGTAGTCTAACTGAGTAGCGTAATAGTCGCATCGCTCCAGATAGAGATCACAGGCATAAGGTGCTATCGTCAGCACCACATCTCCCTCTTGCCAATGGCTTCTTACATAGTCGAAAGCCAGATCATATCCCCACACCTGTGTTCTAGTCACCCCGTAGGCGGAGGGAAAGGAGAAGAGCATCAAGAGAACAGTTAGAGAATAGGTCGAGGTTAAAACCACCCTCCCTTGAAATCGGGAAGAGATCCTCAGTCGCTGGCTTATATAGACTACAAGGGTTATCACCACCTGGGAGGCTATCAAATAGAAGATGGGTAGCAAGATAAATAGGTATCGAGGGTTTCGCCAAGTCTGTCCCACCAAAAAGATCATCTCCAAGAAAGTGGTGCCAAAGATGGCGTATAGAAAACCCAAGGCTTTTAGATCCCTTGGTAACTCCTCCTCAACGCTCTTTCTCCTTCCTCTATCTAGGGCGAAAAGGAGCAAAAAGATGAGACCTAAAAGGCCCAAGAGGGTTATGGGGAGGTGTTCCAAGGAGAGGAAGAATGGGGAGAAGGGTTTAACATTCTTTATCAGGTTGAGAGAGGGTTCTAGAAAGGGCCGAACTTGGCCTATCGCTTCTAGTTGTCCTGGCTGTCCCAATTTCTTCAATAAGAAGGGGACCAATGTCGCTACCCCAGCCAGAGAAAATTCTAAGAGAACACCGCGCCTTAGAAACCAAGAGGCTCTTCGCACGACAAACGCTCCAAGGAGGAGGGGGAAGAGGATAAGAACCGTTAGGGAATGGGTTAAGATGGCACAAAGGTAGCAGAAAAGAAATAGATGACGAGAACGGGCATCATCATCCTGAATAGTTCGATAAAGGAAGTAGACGCAGAGGAGAGCCCAAATCTGCAATAAAGAATACATCCTGGCCCGTCCCCCCCACATGATAGCCTCGCTACTGAGGCATAAAAGCGCTGCCGCGATCAGCCCCACATTCCGAGAGAAGAGCCTCTTCCCGATAAGATAGAGGAGGGGGATGGTGAGAACGCTAAGAAAGAGACTAAACGTCCGGGCTACCCCGATGCTGAAGCCAAATAGATAAAGGTTCAGTGCCTCCAGGTAGGAGAAGAGCAACCCTTGATCATAAAACATGCCCGACGGCAATCGGGGGAAGCCCTCCTGGAGAATGCCCCTGACAGCCAAGAGTGAGACGAACTCGTCCTCATGAAGGCTAATATTATGCGCATAGGCGAGTCGGAAATAAAACCCCAGAAGGGTAAGGAAAAGGATCAGAAGTATGAAGATCTTTTGCCCCCTCTCTTCCCTCTTCGGTGAATCTAATGCGACTTCGATCACCTGCTTACCCACTCTATCCCAAATATTATCATCTCTCTTCCTCGAATAACCGGATGGTGTCGAGGAATAGATAATCCTCTACTACTCTTCCATCGTCATCCAGAACCGGCAACCTTTCCATCGTGGAGAGGAGATACATGCCTACCAGCAATTGGTACTCTCCCGGCGGCGCATCGGGCTTTACCGAAACAGAATGCTCATCGACCACCATATCTCCCACGTCCCATTGAGAGGTAGGGTAGAAGCCATGTAGAGGCTGGCTGTCCTCTTGACCCCCAATCTGCCCATCAGCCCCCACGAGGTGGATGAAGATGGTGTAATCCTCCTCGATTACCCTTCCCCCCCTCCAATATAGGGTGAGGGGAAACGCCTCGCCAGGAGATACCTCTGACCGGGGCAGGTCATAGCCTAATAGTCTAATCTCCCCTCCTAGGTTCGCTTCCAAGGGCTGGGTCGGCTCAAGCGGCGCCTCCCCTTTTCCGGCAACAGTTATATAGTCCAGCACCAAGGTATCGCCAATCGGGGTCAGGCTCTTGTCTAGGAGGGGAAGGGGATCTAAGGTCACCGGGTGGTAGAGGAGCATCTCCAGCCTATATAGGCCCGGAGAGGCATCTGTGGGGATGGCTAGGTGATGTTCATCCGGCACCACCTGGCCCACCGGCCAGAGTTTGGGGTGGTAGAGTCCCCCTAGAGGCCGCTCGCCGGTCTGGGCCAGGTTTTGGCCATCGCTACCCACCAAGCGCAGGGAGAGGAAATAATAAGATTCAGGCTCCGTAGCCCGCCAAAGTAGGCGTACCTTTAACCTCTCGCCCCCCCTCACCTCATCAGCGGAAAGCCCATAGCCCTGCAAGACGATCTGGCCATCGAAGTTCGCTTCTTTTACCCCTTCGACTTGGAGGGCGAGAGGCTCCTTGTACCCTGTGGATAAGAACACCATAGCCCCTCGCTTCTTATAGACCAACTCCATCTGTTCTAGGAGCAGCGTCACGAACTCAACGGTATAGCGCATCTGCAGGCGCGCTTCATCGACCACAAACCACACCCTTCGATTGGTGCGCAAAATCTCCCTTGATTCTTCCGCGGAGGTTAGGAGAGGTATCTCTAGCCACCCGTCGATCAATTTTCCCTCTCTATCCCATACATACCCTTCGAACCCTCTCTCCATGGGTAGAAAATCGCATCGACCTAAATGGATGATGCTAGCGATAGGGAGCGGCGTCATGATTAGATCCCCCTCTTCCCTATTCTCCTGTACGTAAAGGAAAGCCTTGTCATAGCCGATCTCCTGGCTGAAAGCCGCTTCCATAGACAACGGCGAAAGGAGAAAGGAGAGGATGATGACCGCTATGTAGGTGAGCGCAAGGCGCTCTCGCTGCCTCGCCCTCATGACCACCCCTGACAAAGCATCGAAAGAGGCCCCAGCGATGAGGAAAAAGAGGGGAAGCGTTAAGAAGAGATAGCGCGGATGACGCCAACTCTCTCCCACGATAAACAATATCTCCAAAACCACCACCCCGAAAAGGAGATAGAGGTAAGAGAGAGTGGTGTCTTCGACTCGCTCTTCCTTAGGGGCAGAAAGGCGCTGCCAGGTACGCCACGCTACATAAAATAGCCCCGAGAGGAGGAGCAAGGTCGCTGGGAGGCGGTCAGCCTGGACGAAGAAGGGGGCAACCGCTTTGAGGGTATCCGCTAGATCAAATGAGGGTTGGATGAAAGGGCGGACTCGATCACTTCTAACTACCTGACCGGGTAGACTTTGCATGCTGAAGAGGACCAACCTGCCGACTATGACGGCTGCGCCCAGGATAAGGTCCAGGATCACTCCTCTCCTGGTGAAGAAGCGTACCCCCCGCCTCAAGAGGGCAGCAAGGAGAAAAGCAGGTAGTAGAATCAGCGCCTCCTCATGGGAAAAGAGAGCGAGAAGGAAGGCACAAAGGAATAGCCTCCGTTTTCGCTCATCATCTTTGCTAATGACCCCCTCAAAGAAGAAGAGTGCGCTCAAGACAATGAATAGGAGAAGTAGGCTATACATTCTAGCCCGGCCACCCCAGATGATCACCTCTGGAGAGAGAGCAAGTAGAGCGGCGACTATTAGCCCCACGTTTCGGGAGAAGAGCCTGCGACCAAGGAAGAAGATCAAAAGGATGGTCAACGTGCTGGCTACGACACTAGGAAGCCTGGCCGAGACGCTACTGAAGCCCAACAAGTAGATGGGCAGAGCATCCAGGTAAGAAAAAAGCAAGCCCCGGCTGTATATCACCCCGGAAGGAAATCTTGGATAACCATGAGCGATGATCTTTTGAGCGGCGAAGATAGTAGTATATTCATCTACGTAGAGGCTAGCCTCCAGCATATATTTGGCCCGCAAGAAGAAGCCAAAGGCGAGCAATATGAGAAGCAACAAGGTGGAGATAACCTTCTCCCCTCCAACTTTCCTCTCATTGCCGAGATAGATAGACCCCTTCACTTTTTTCCCTGTGCCGATCACCCTTTGGTCTGGAAGACGAAAACCCCTTCATCCTGAAAAACTACCATCATCTCCTCCTCCACCAACTCCTTAAAATCTCCCTCGTAACGGGCCTGAAACCGCTCCCCGTCAACTACAAACCAAACTCGCGAACCTCCTTGAAGCACCTCACCTAACGCCTCAACCGAATCCAAAAGCGCGCTCCCCAGCCAGCGATCTATCCAGATGCCTCCTCTCTCCCTCATAACATAGATCTCATACCCTTTCTGGATGGCGAAGAAATCGCAACGGGGAAGGTAGACCCCACATGCGGCAGGAGCGACCGTCATCACCGTATCACCCTCCCGCCACCTCTCCCTTACATAATTAAAAGCCTGCTCATAGCCCAACTCTCGTTGCCTGCTGGCCACAATGGCACTGGGAACCGAGAAGAGGAGAAGCACAGATAAGGCTATGGCGGTGAGGGAAAAAGGGATCCCAGGGGCTCCGATACCTACCCTGCCTAGCGCCCTCTCCCCCCTGGAGAGGAGAGCCTCTAGAGAGATGGCTGAGCAGAGGAAGAAGATGGGCAAAAGGAGAAAGATATAACGGGGCTGCTGCCAGGATTGGCCAATGAGCGTAGCCATCTCTGCCAAAGTAAGGGCCAAGATGAGGTAGAGGAACGCAACTTTGAGCCTCGCCTCATGCCTTCTCTCCCTGAGCAAAAAGCCCAGACCTCCCAAAGCAAGGATGGTAGGGATGATGCGCCCGCGGGAGAGGAAGAAGGAGGCCAAGGGGCGCAACCCTTTCACTAGATCCCAGGAGGGGACGAAGAGGGGACGAGAACGGGAGATGGTCTCAAAGCGCTCCCCCATTCCCATGGTCATCCATTCCTGCAGGAGGAGGAGAGCCACCACCCCAAGGCCACAGAGGAGGAAGGCCGCCCCCACCTCCCATCTCAAGGCCCGTCTGGGGCCCATAAGCAGAAGCAAACCGAGGAAAAGGGGGAAGAAGAGGAAAACGCTCTCCGCATGGGTGAAGAGGGCCGCCAGGAAGGCTAGAGAGCCTACCCAGAGGTAAGGAGATCCCTCCTCCCTCGTCCCCGCTTTGTAGAAATGGAGCACCGCCAAAAGGACTAGCGACTGCTCCAGGGCGTAAGGCCTGGCCCGCCCCGACCAGATGATCGCCTCACCGTCCAAGGTCAAGAGGAGGGCCGCTATCAGGCCGGCCCGGGGTGTGGATATCCGCCTGCCAGCCAGATAGACCAAGGGGATCGCCAGAACCCCAAACAGGAGGTCGGGCAACCTGGCCATCCAGGTATCGAGGCCGAAGAGGTAAACGAAAGAGGCCTCCAGATAGGAAGAGAGGGGCCCATGGCCGTAAAAAAGCCCCGAGGGCAGGATGGGAAGCCCCCTCTCCACTATCCCCTTGGCTGCCAGAAGGGTGGCGAACTCGTCCACGAAGGGGCCTGACCGCAGTAGATAGGAGAGGCGAAAATAGGAACCCAACAGAAGGACGAGAAGCAGGATGGGCCTTGAGATGGCTAGGGGACTAAGGAACCTTCTGATCATCTTACACGGTTGCCATCGAACGATGGTATGGAGAATGCCGCGTCTCCTGAAGACACTATCTTTTCCGCCACTACCGTGACGCGGCTGCCCTGGCCCAAGGCGGCCAAGAGAAGGGTTAAGGGCGCGAAGAGGAAGAGGCAGAAGGGGTTCTCTATCCTCAACCACTTAGTCAGAAATCCAGGTGCCCCCTTCTCTTGGAGGACGTAACGTAAACTTCCGATCCAGATATTGGGGGAATGACTATGACGGATACAACGAACCCGAAAGCGGTGCTTGGCTAGCAAGTTTAAGATAGTCTTTTTTGTGAAGTGATATAGATGGCGTGGCAGGTCGAGATCATACCAGAACCGGCCTATGAGTCTCGCCTCCCAGGAACCTATGTCTGGGAGGGTCAAGAGGCAGAGCCCCCCATCCGCTAGGAGACGACGAACCTCCCCCAGGGCGTGAGAGGGGCTGGACAGATGCTCCAAAACATGTCGTAGGATGACCAAGTCGAACGCCTCGTCGGCCAACCTTGCCTCCTCCAGGGTTCCCGTGACTATCTCCAACCCCCGCTCTCTTGCTACCTGGGCAGCGTACGGGCTCGGCTCCAACCCCATGACCGACCATCCCCTCACCTCTTGCAAGGCAGCCAGATATTCCCCTGTCCCACACCCTACCTCCAATACCTTCCCCACCCCACCTATCAAACTCCTCACCCTCCTTACTTCCCTTTCGAGTAAGGTTCGCCGCACGAGGCCCGCCACCCCTCCCTGGCTAAAGGCAAAGGCCGAATATTGCGAGGGGTAATAGCGGGAGATCTCCTCTCGGGTAGGACGAGGGTTAGTATAGATCAGCCCGCAATTTCGACAGCGAACGACCCCAAACTCCTCCTCTCCACCCAGTAGGCGGTCCTTGCCGGCTAGGAGAGACTCCACATCATCCCGTCCGCAGAGGTCACACTTCACCCACTCCATCAGGCCACCAGAGCCCCATAGCATTCCATCAACTTGCGCCCCGTATTATCCCAGGAGAATCGCTCCACAGCCCTTTCTCTCAAACGCGCACCTAACTCCTTAGCCCAAGCCTCATCGTTCAGGGTTTTAAGCAATGCTTTCGCCAGAGAGGCTGGATCGCCCAGCCTGGCGTACACCCCCCACTGGCCCAAAATCTCTCGGTTGACCGGTGTATCAAAGGCCACCGTGGCCAAACCGCTAGCCATGTAATTGCATAGTTTGCCGTTCGACTCCGTCTCCCCCAATTTAGGGGAGACAGCCACATCCCCTAAGGCCAGATAGAGGGGGGCCAGGCGATAATCGATCCTTCCCGTGAAGATCACGCTCTCAGCGATCCCCAGATCCTCAGCCCTCTTCCTATACCGTTCTACGTTGGGATAACCCATGATCAAGAAGTGGGCCTTCTGAAACTCCTCTACCACTAAAGGTATGGTCTCTAAAAGACAATCGAGCCCTTGGTAGCTGGTCAAGAGCCCTAGGTATACCACCACCTTTTTACCCTTCGGTATTCTGAGAGGCAGATCATCGTGTGGTAGGCCAGGCCGGAACTCCTCGGTGTCTACTCCGTCCAAAGCCACTACCACCTCTTTGCCCCCGAACTTCTCGCGCAACTCATCCGCTACCCGGCTGGAGGAAGCCACCGCTATATCAGCCAGACTGTATACGGCCCCTTCTGCACGGTGCAGAAGGGGATATAGGTGGCGGTTCCTCCTCAAAAACCCGTGGGCTCGCAGTTCACCGGTGAGGCTTCCCTGGAAATCGCCCAGCAAGGGGAGGCCCAGGAGCCGACCTAGTAGACAGCCGATAACCACTCCCTCGTGAAGATGGGCGTGGATGAGGTGGGGCTTGAACCGCCGGGCTACAGAGAGGGATCTGAAAAGGAGGAAAAGGTCGAGGTAAAGTTTATGAAGGGAGGGCCCCGCTTCTAATTTGCTATACCAGGGCACATTTATGGCGCGATGGATCTCCAGACCCGGGAGGTCGCGACCTAGATGATAGGTGCAAATAGCCACCTTGTTTCCCAGTTCTTGGAGGGCCCTCGTCTCTTCAAAGATGCGCACATGACAGCCACGATCGGCGAAGAAAGGCGTGGGGGCAAGCATCAGGATCCGGTACATATCACTCCCCATCCAATATCTCGCGCACGGCGTAGATCGGCTTCCCTTGAGATTCGTGATAGGTACGCACTACCAACTCCCCCAAAAGCCCCATGGTCACCAGTTGCACCCCCACCATAGTCAAAAGGATGGCAAAAAGCACCAAGGGTCTATCGGCTATGGGCTGTTGCAGTATGAGCCTCACGAAACCCAGGTAGGCCAAAAGCAACCCCCCGATCCCAAAGAAGAGGAAGCCCAAAAGCCCAAAGATCTGAATCGGTCGGGTAGAGTAACTGAGAAGAAACCTGACGGTCAGAAGGTCTAGGAGCACCCTAATGGTGCGCGAGGGGCCATACTTGGTCTGCCCGAACTTTCGAGGGCGATGGTTCACCGGCACCTCCGTCACCTGGACCCCCATCCAGGAAGCCAGAGCGGGGATGAAACGGTGGAGTTCGCCATAAAGCCTGACGTTCTTCACCACTTCGCAGCGATAGGCCTTAAGAGAACAGCCATAGTCATGGAGCCGGACGCCGGTGATCTCGGAGATGAGCCAGTTGGCGATCATGGAGGGGAAGCGGCGGGTCAAGAAGGGGTCGCGACGCTCTACCCGCCAGCCGCTTACCACATCGTACCCCTCTTCAAGTTTTGCCAGGAGCCGTGGTATATCCGCCGGATCGTTTTGTAGATCAGCATCTAAAGTGATGACCGTCTTCCCCTGGGCCAGATCGAACCCCGCGGCGAAGGCTGCCGTCTGACCGAAGTTACGCCTAAACCGGATCACCTTCACCCGGCGGTCTTCCTCATGAATTCTCTTGAGAACGGTGAAACTATCATCGATGCTGCCGTCGTCGATGGCCAGGATCTCGTATTCCACCCCCAAGCCCTCCAGAGCCTCTCTTATCTCCCGGTAGAGGGACTCGATATTCCCTTCTTCGTTGAACACAGGGATGATAACTGAGAGTTGAATCTCCTTCATCGGTGACCCCTGATAATGCGAAGATAAATCGATTATATCACCCTCATCCCTTCCCCGCAACCGACAGGAGCATGCCATTACCCTTCAAGGGCCTTGCAAAGGAACAGGTTCACCCTGCCGTCATCCCTGCTTTCAGACGGCGCGTGAACCTGTTGGAGTTCAAAACCCGGGCGGATTTAGAGGGTCTCTACCAATACGTCATCAAAGCGGGCATCGCTCGCCTTATAAACGAACAACCCCACTGTCCCCTGAAGGAACGTGGTGCCTACGGTATCGTTGTACTCTATCTTCAAAGCATCGTCCACATAGCACTTTATGAGAGGCCCCGCTACCTCCACCTTGATGGTATACCAATGATTGAGGTAAAGGGGGACGCCGCTTAGCGTAACCAGGGTCATGGGGTTACTGAAGGAGTAGTTGGCGGTGCAATCGGTGCACTCCTCATCCGTTTGCATCTGCCATAGGGCCAGTGTGTCGTGAAGGGGATCCAAGAGGAAGTAGTACCCGGTCAACTTGCGGCCGTTGCCCCCGCCCTCATCTACGAAAGTCCCTCGGAACCAAACGCCTATATCCACCCCCGATACTAGGTTGACCCGGGCTTGAAACCGGTAATCGGTCCACTCTTGACTGCCCTCTTGGATGTACATACTCAAGGCATCGTGAGCCTCGGTGCCTCCTAGGTACATGTTATGGCGGTATCCGCCTCCCGGGTATCCGCCCCCGGCATCCCAAAACCATTGTTGGGGTTTCAGACGCCAATAGTTCAAGAAAGGCGTCCAATTATTGGCGTTCGTATCGAAATGATCCTCCAAGGAGGCCGGTGGCACGGGGCTAAAACCCTTCATGGCTAAAGGCAGAAAGGCCTTCCCTACTTCAATATCCAAGGTCTCCGTAACTGGACCCACACTCCCATCTCCCGCCTCGGCTTGCAACGTATTGGTGATCGTTTGCTCTTCAGAAGTCGACTCCACCCAAGCCCAGTAGGCCAAGGTGAGGCTAGAGCCAGCGGTCACGGTATAGGGGCCGGTCCAGGTTACACTGCTCCCGCCAAGAGGCTCTGGCCAATCCACGATGTCGCTTCCATAGGCAGGGCCTACGTGACGCAGCAGAGATGAGGAGAAGGTATCGGTGATAACGTTGAGGACCGCGTCACTCCCGGTGGTGTTGGTAAAGATAGCCGTATACAAGACCGGCCGGTTGGGGAAGGTAGTCGTGGGGGTCACCGATTTGGTGACCGTGATGGAGGGGGAGGGAACCCCTAGGCTCGCCGAAACCGGGGCCGCCATGGAGGGCGCAGACCAAGGCGCAACAGTAACCTCGCTTTCCTCCGAAGCCACAGCCGTACCGCCTACATATACTGTTGCTCGGCTTAGACCTGAAGCCTCTCTCCCCAGGGCCACAGCCCAGAAATCCAAAGTTAAGGAGCCCTCTCCTGGCAGGATGAAAGGTCCTGACCAAACAAGGGCCTGCTCCTCTTTGGAGGGTTCTACGTTCACCCCGCTGGAAGCCGCCAGCCCTACGTACCCCTGGCTGTCAGGGAGTAGAACCTCGATTCTATCCAGGGTTATCTCACCCTGCTCTTGGTTGCTTAGGAGGAGAGAATACGCCACTACCCCGTCAGCCGGCCGAGCCGTCAGGCTCACCCCTACCTGGGGGAGCCTCTGAGCCAGACCGGCTGCCTCTCTGCCGTAAAGAAGCAGGAAGAAGATAACCAGAGCGGTAACCCCCAGAGCCACTGCTAACCCTGATATTCCTCTGCTTAGCACCCGTTTCCCCACTTGAAACTCCCCTCCTTTATCTAGATTTATTCCCTCTCCAGGTATAAACTGTCGATGGGCCACTAGTGGCGGAGATCATACCATCGAGAAAAGAGGATGTCAAAACCGATCCCTCTAACCCCGCTGGCCCACAATGGTGGCCGGGACTCCACGGGCGATGGCATAACTGGGTATATCTTTGGTCACCACCGCTCCGGCTGCCACCACCGCTCCCTTTCCTATCGTAACCCCCCCTAAAACGATAGTCGAGGCCCCTAGCCAAACATCCTCCCCGATCTCGATCCTTTCTTCTATCCCCTGCTGGAGGCGGATGGGGGTATGGGGATCGGCGAAGAGATGGCTTCCGCAGATGAGTTGGACATTGTTGGCGATGAGGGTGTCCTTCCCGATGGTGATCCCAGCATGGCCGTAGAGGAGGGCCCTGGGGCCCAGATAGGCGTGTTCGCCCACCACTACCTCATACCCTTCTCCGGCTACGATGATGCAATCGCGCGAGACCCAAGCCTTGTCCCGCAACTCTATCCGACCCTCCAAAGAGGAAGCGTCCAGGAGGCTATTCTCCCCGATGAAGACGTGATCCCCCAGGAAGACCCTCCGAGGGACCAAAAAGCGGACGTTCTGCTCTATGAGGCAGGTCTTCCCTACACTCGCCAAGATGAGCCTATAAACTAAACCTCGCAGGTACGTAACCCCGATGGTAGGCAAGGGGCCTAAAAGAGAGAGGACAAAACCTTGCCAAAGGAAAGGTAAAAGGGAGGGCTGACCTGTAACCCGCTGCACGTAACGGCTGAAATTCGTTCCCAACCCTTCGTATGATATCCCCTTGAGGGGCTTTGTCCTTATATCCCTTTCCTCTCTGGTCATCTCTCTACAAGACCTGGCCAACCTTCTGAATAAAGTGTCTACTCCAAGACGCGCCGAACGGAATACTCTTCCTCTGGTTGGTAGGCGAAATTTCTTATCATCTCTCCCAGGAGCCCGATGGAGATCAGTTGCACGCCCACGATCATGAAGAGGATCCCCATAAAGAGCAAGGGTCGCCAGCCGATCCCCTGGCCAAAAAACCAGAGCACTGCCAAATAGAGCCCGATGGCAAACCCACTAGTAAAGAGGAGAGCGCCTATGGTCCCGAAAAGTTGCAATGGCCTCCTAAGATAGTAGGTCAGGAAAAGGACTACCAGAAAGTCCACAAAGCCTCGGCCCAATCGGCTGAGGCCATATTTGGACTGGCCATACCTTCGGGGATGGTGAACTACCTCCACCTCCCCCACTACATAGCCCCGCCAATAGGCAAGTACGGGGATGAAGCGGTGGAGTTCTCCGTATATCTTAACCCCTTGGGCCACCTCTCGCCGATAGGCCTTGAAACCGGAGTTGAGATCGTGTAATTTCACCCCGGTCATGGCGCAGACCACCCCGTTGAAGATGCGGGAGAGAAAGGTCTTGGAGAAGGGGTCTCTCCGCTTCCGCCGCCAGGCAGAGACTAGATCGTAGCCTTCCTCCAAGAGGGCTAAAAGTTTGGGGATCTCCCGGGGGTCGTCCTGCATATCGGCATCCAGGGTGACGATCACCTCTCCCCGCGATTGTCGAAAGCCGGCGCCCAGCGCTGCCGTCTTCCCAAAATTACGTCGGAATTGGACCACCCGGGTATTTTCCGGACTCTGGAGGTGCAACCCCTTCAGGATCTCGTAGGAACCGTCGGTGCTCCCATCGTCCACGAAGATGATCTCATACCGCTTGCCCAGTCCCTCCATAGTCTCCCGCAGAGCCCGGTAAAGGGGCTCTATGCTCTCCCTTTCGTCTAAAAGGGGTATCACCACCGAGGTCTCGGGAGAAGAACCTTGTTTAACCATTCCTACCCCCCAATAGATAGTATCAATACTCTTTCCTGATCAAGGGCAGAAAGACTACCTCTGGGGCCTGACCCGCGCTGCCCAGGCTTATCTCATCTAGATAAGCGTAAGCAGGGGTGGCTCCTCCTTGATGAAGGACGAAAGAGAGATCGACCGTCTGCCCCAAGTAAGCGCTCAGATCTAGATGGGCATGAGCCCAGTCAAGAGCGGGCACAAGTGGATCTCCAACAGGGGTGTTATTCAGCCGCACTTCAAAATAGTCACCGGGATTACCGGGAGCGTAGATATAGATGAGAGATAGGGTGGGCGAGTACATAGTAGTAGGGGTAATAGTGACCGTCTGGGATATGGCGGAGTCGCCACCTAACTCGACGGCCTTTAGACCAGTGTGCACGGTGTCGGTGACTATCTGAGTGCTCCCCAGATAAGACCAGCTAGGTAGATCCTCTTCAAATTGCCCGTTAATTATCACGTCATCCAAGGGCGGGAGCCAAAAATCTACCCCTGTAGTCTCACTCTCGATAACCTCTACTCCATACATGGGAGGCAGATTCTCAAAGTTGTTCTGGCTCACCGTCATGGTCACAGTGCCGGTCACCGTCAAAGGCAGCGTGTACTTTCCTAGGTAGGTGGTATAGACATCAAAGCAACCGTAGGGTGAAGCGCTCACCTTAGCCACAGCCACCGGCAACTCACGGTTCCCCCATACATAGCCAGAGACGGTGTAGGCCACTTGGGTGGAAGCATCGTAACCGGTTGGCCAGCCTTCCTGGTTGCCCCTTCTATCTTCGGCTCGGGAGCGGAAGTAGTAGGTGTGACCTCGTTGCCCGGTGAATGTGGCCCAACTGCTCACGGTATCCGTGAGCCACCCTGCCCATCCTCCCCCCCCATCCTTGTACTGGATATCATAACTCACAATTCCCGTCCCGTCACCATCCTCCCCCTGCCAGGAAACAGGGAAATCAAGGTTTATCTGGCAGGCTGAAAGATCGTTCACCTGCGAGGAGGGAGGGTCATCATCCTCATAGATATAAGGCCAATCCACCATAGCGTCATAGAAAGCCTGGGCTATGGCCTCCATCAAGGGGCCGCTGGGGTGCATCCGATCGGGCTCATAATAGTTCCACCAATTTGGGTAATTCTCGATAGCCTGCCAAACATCGGCCAGCGGAATCCTTCGGCCGTTGGCGATCCCCCTAATCCCATCATTTACATCTTCTGTCTCATCCTCCCTATCGTCCCTCCGGGGTGGCAAGGTAGCCAAAACTGGCTTGCCCCCATACCCCTTTACCCTTTGGACCATGACATCAAGGTTATCTATGATCCCACCGTATGTGGAATCTTTCCAATGGGTGATGTCGTTACTCCCTTCCATGATGAGAACGAACTGAGGCTGATAGACATCCATCACTTGAAGAACCCTGTCCCTACCTTGAGAGGTCCATTCACCGTCGAGCCCTGCGTTAATAACCTCCGAGGGAGCCACGTTATTATCCAAATAACCCTCTAAATTGATAGGGTAAGGTTGATAAGGGTCAGATACGTAACCTCCCCAGGTGATGCTGTCTCCAAAGGCCACATAGCGGTTGTTCACTAGAGTGGCCATCGCTTCCATAACATACCGCTCCGCTACCCCCTCGGGTAGGCGAGGTAAAACCCCATCCACCTGGCGCCAACAGAGTGCTTCTTGCCCCGGAGCCGTCTCCGCCCAGATGACCCATCCATCACCCCTGTCATCAACCATCGCCTCTGGAAAAGCAGGGAGGATCTCCTCGGGTCCACTGATCTGTTCTGGGGCGCTCCAGCCCATGTCGGTCCATCGACTATAGGCGATATACGATCCTTGGAGATCGTAGGCTTTCCAAACTATCTTGAGCCTCCCTGCGGGGTCGCTAAACAGGAGAGGCTCCTCGCCCCTCAAAAGGGAGGTTGTTTCCACCAACTCTTCCTCGCTCCAACCATGACCATCCCAGTGCGAATAGAGGATCTCGTATTCCCCGCGATATTTTCCTGCCCACGCCACCCAAGGCAAGCCGTTCTTATCTACAGCCAAGGTAGGCATGAGATCGGGGGTAGCGTCATCACTGCTCACCCGCCCCTCTTGACTCCAACCATCCTCCCCCCAACGGGCAAAAAATATCTCTTCATCCAGCCACCCCTCATAGCCCACCCAAACGACCCAGGGGTTCCCTTGGCCATCGAAGGCGATGGAGGGGGAAAGATCATATAACTCCGAATCCTGATCGTCACTATTCAATCTTCTTTCTGGCTCCCAACCATCTCCCTCCCAACGACTGAAGAAGATCTCCTCATCGTTGCCGTCGAAACCAACCCAAACCAGCCACAATGTACCATCCTCGCCCGCTGCCAGGGTCGGCGAATGGTTCCTGACGGAGACGGTAGTACGCACTACCTGTGGTCGGCTCCAACCATCTCCCTCCCATTTTGCGTAGAACAACCTGTCATCGGTGCCTGTGGAGCCGCTCCAGACCACCCAGGCTCTCCCCTGGTTATCGCAGGCGATGACTGGTGCGTGATCCCAAAGGTCGGGATGAGCGACTAGAACTTGCGGCGCGCTCCAAGAGTGGCCATTCCAAGAGGCGAAATATATCTCGCTGTCGCTCACCTCTCTACCGCTCCCAGCCTCCTCCCACACCACCCAGGGATTTCCTTCACCACAAAGGGCCATCGATATGGAGACTATGGCTCCTCTTCTGATCTCCTGGCCTTCAAGCGAGGGGCTTGAGCGGACGGGAGAGGGAATCACGCTTCTTTCAACCCCCACGGCCAATAGTAGGAAGGAGATAAGCCCGATAAAGATGAAACGCAGAAAACGATAAATACCTACCATTCTAATAGGTGTACATGACTCTACAACCTAATGGCACGACCCAAAACCTTTCATAAATAGCCTAGACCCTTGAACCTAACTTCGAAGGTGGCTCCATCTAACCCAAAACAACGACCCTCTGCCTCTCTTATCTACCTTATCCTCTACCTTAAAACCTCATCCCTGGAAGGGGACTAGGCTCCTAATCGTTTGCCAATCCTCGAGACTTATCTCCCTTACAAGATAGAGAAGGAAGATGTACACCGAGAAGAGGAATGCGTAGTTTAGAAAAACCAAAACACCAGAAACCGAATATCGACCGGCCAGAAGATAGACCACCACGGAGGCGAGGACGATTTTAAGGAGCGATTTTAGCGGGAGCGACATCCCAAACCTCCGAATGGCGTAGATGCCCGATAAAAGCAGACCCAAGAAAGTGGTTAGGGCGGAGGCCAACGCTGCGCCCATGACGCCCCATAGGGATATCAGTCTCCAGTTGGCTACAAGGGCTACGGGAAGCAAGGAGATACCTAGCCCAAAAGCCAAGAGGGGCCTATTCTCGGCCAACATAACGGTCACTAGCACTATGTAGATGCTGTAAAAGGCGGCGCTGAAGATCAAGATATTCAGGGTCGGCGCAGCCGGCGAGTAGGAGGCCGAATAGACGAGAGTGACTAGTTCCTCCGAGGTGGCAGCCACGATCAAGGCGCCCGGGA
This sequence comes from uncultured Anaerolineales bacterium, assembly GCA_964514645.1. Classification (GTDB taxonomy): domain Bacteria; phylum Chloroflexota; class Anaerolineae; order UBA7937; family UBA7937; genus UBA7937. The sequence goes on along the minus strand of CAZERB010000004.1, from coordinate 3,196 downwards.
GAAGGAACAAGATTAGGAACCGCCCCACCTGGCCCAGCCTCCTTCTCACCCTCTCCCAATCTTGGGTGGCGATCGATGCGGAGAGGGAAGGCAGAAGCACGAAGGAGAAGGCCAAAAGGACAAAGCGGGGCGCATTGGCTAGGTTCACCGCCGCGGCATAGAATCCCACAATGGTCTCGTCCGCGATGAGGGCTTTAACGCTGTAGAGATCGATATTGATTAAGAGGTTGCTACTCAAATTGAAAAGGATCACCGGAAGAGCAAACCTGAAGAGATGACTTCCCGATACGCCTCTCTCCACCCCTGATAGAGTAGAAACGCTTTCTAGGCTCATGACTCTATTTCCCCTACCCTTCAGGCGGCGTGAAAGAAAAAAAGCCAGCACCAAGGCCACCAAGGAGGCCAGGGCGTTCCCTACAAGGGCTCCGGCAAGGGCGAAGCCCAAAAGCACCAAAAGAAGAATACCCCCCACCCGGGCCAAAGAATAAGCGACTACGGTGAGAGCCTCTTGCCCAAAGGCCTGAAAACCGTTCAACATACCGCGAAAGAGGGCGTAGAAAGCCAAGATCGGGATATCTAGGGCCGCCAGTTGAAGGTAGAAGCCCAGCCTCTTATCTTGAAGGAGAGCGGCGATCAGAGGGGCTAGAGTTAGAAAGAGGAGGAAGATCAAGCCTGCGCCGAGCCCCTGCAACTTCAGAGCCCAGCCTTCCATGGCTGAGGCCATCCTGGTATCCTCAGGCAGGAACTTCTCAAGGGCGGAGGGGATACCGGTATTGACGGTGATCTCGACCCAAGTGAGGATGGTCATCACCACGCTGAAGAGGCCATATTCCGCCGGGGTGAAGGCCCGGGCCAGGGTGGCGTGCATGATATATAGCAACAGCACAAAGAAAGCCTGGCTTAAGAGTAGATAGATGACCCCTCGGGCTAGCCGACCCTCATCTTGGGGATATAATATCTCTCCCCTATTCATACCACCTCCAATGGACGCTTCCGAGCCAAGAACCCCAAAGCATGGCCCTTGCTCTGGGATATGTCGCCACTAATTCGTAAGAAGGGGTGGGAGAGTAGAGAGACCAGCATGGAGAGACCGCGGCCGATACCTTTCTCCACGTTCACCCCCCGAAGCGAGTTCAGGCTCTCGTAAAGGAAGGCTCCTATGCCGGTCAGATAATAACTGTAGTCGAGGATCTCAAACCCTATCTCCTCCAATCTACCAGCCAACTCTTTGCGACGGTAACGACGGCGAATATGATACGCCTGGTCCATATACCGGCGCAAACCCTTATCTATGGAGGTGCTCTCAGCGATTTCCCTTTTCAGAAAGAGTAGTCTGCACCAGCGAGGCAATCTGTCTATGAAACTCAAGACCAGGCCTCTCTCCTCAGACTCCACCGTCAGGAAGAGAAGCCCCTTCGATTTGAGAACCCGCCTCATCTCCCGTAAGGCCTGGCCATCCTCGGCCATATGTTCTAGAGTGCAGTTGCAGATCACCAAATCGAAGGTCTCATCACCGAGGGCGGTATATGCCATATCTCCCACCAAAAAATCGCTCTCTAAACCCAGATATCGGGCTACTTTCTGAAGCATGGCCACGGAATTTATCTCCAGGTCTAGCCCCACCAGATGAGCCCCTTCTTGAGCCAGGTACGAGAAGTAGACTACCTCGCCACATCCTACGTCCAGAACGCGAAGCCCTTCAACTCCCGTAACCCACTCCGAGAACATCCGCTTCTCAAGACCCCGCATAAAATTCAGGTAGTTCAGCCGTGGCAGAAGCCATCGCGCTAAGGGAGGGGGCAACTCTAAGAGATACTTTATCAACATCCCTTTCCTTCGGCCCCAAAGAAGGATATCCTATCCACTATCGACTTGGCGCTCTTCAGAACCCGCTTTACATCCTTTGGGCTGCGTATCTTGACCGCGGTCTTAAGGATAAAACTGGGACGGAAGTAGAACTCTCGGTAGGCCTGCACCCGCGCCCGCTCCACTTCTTGCCGAGATAACTGTTCTGTCTCGATGAGGGAGTTCTTGGAGGCGAAATCGGCCCAGGAGTCGTAAACCAACCAGCCGTTTCTCTGGCACTCTTCGTAGAGTTGGGTCCCCGGATGGGGGATGGCTACGGCGAACTGAACGCTATCGGGGTCCAGTTCTTTGGCGAACTCGATGGTTTGGCGGATCGTTTCTTGGTCTTCCCCTGGGATGCCGAAGAGGAAGAAGGCCTGGGCTTTGATCCCCAACCTCCGACAGATGGCGAAGGTCTCCTTGGTCCGCTCCAAAGATATCCCTTTCCGCATCAGTTTGAGCATCTTGGGCGAGCCCGACTCCACACCAAAATAGATATAGTGGCAGCCTGCCCTCTTCATAGCGGTCAACATCTCTTCGTCCACGGTGTCCACCCGGCTCTGGCAGATCCAACTCACCTGGACCCCCCTCTCTTGGATGAGGCGACATATCTCCAGCATCCGCTCTTTATCCAAAGTGAGGCAGTCGTCATCGAAATATATCTCATCCACGGCGTAATCCCGTACCAACCGTTCCATCTCCTCCACCACATTGGCTGCGCTCCGAGCCCGGAACTTATGGCCGTAGAGGGTTTCTGGCCAGAGGCAATAGGTGCAATGAGCCGGACACCCTCTCGAACTGACTATGGTCATCGGCCTCTCGCCGGAGAAAACGGCGGAGCGATACCCCTCGCTTCTCACGATATGCCAGGCTGGAAAGGGAAGGCCATCCAGATCTTCCAGAAGAGGGCGTTCTGGGTTAACCTGAACTCTATCATCCTGCCTGTAGGAGAGCCCCAACACCTTCGAGAGGTTGCCATCCTGAGCCAAAGTCTGGGCCAACTCTTTCACCGTCAACTCGAACTCCCCGCGGCAGATGGCGTCCACCTCTGGGTTCGCCTCTAAGATCTCCCGCTGGAAGAAGGTAACGTGAGAGCCAACTAGAGCCACGAAGGTGTCGCTATCTTTATCCTTGAGCGCCTTGGCGGTCTGGAGGTCGTACTCGATGGAGGGGGTGGAGCACTCCATAACCACTAGATCCGGTCCCTCTTTGGCCACCGCCTCGGCGAACTCAGCGATGGACATCTCCTCCATCACCCCGTCCAGAAACCTCACCTCGAAGCCTGCCTCTTCCAACACCGCCACCGTGTAGGCTAGATAGATGGGGTACTCCAGGTATTTATCGCTCCGCT
>CAZERB010000003.1:0-26574 GCA_964514645.1 uncultured Anaerolineales bacterium | reverse complement strand
CTAGGGACGAGGACTCCAAGAGGTCAACACGGTACAACTTTTGGGGTACAGCACATCTCTCCTTCGGAAAGCCTAGTCAATCTGCAATGTTCAAGATCTTCAATTTCGCTCTTCTGATTTCGCAGGCTTGAACGAAACGCCTCAAACTCAACCAGCTTCGAGCCCCTCCTACGCAACCCCCAAGCAATCAGCGTGTCGTATAAATACTCAAAGAACAGGTTATCTTGAAAGGCAATTGCTAGCGCCCCGCATTCCCTCAGCCTATCAAGAGTCCTGAAATGGAAGTCGAGGGCGGGCCCGGTGAACGGGTGGTTGAGTTCGACCCTGCTATCTGGGAGGCCATGGAGGGGAGAGGCAGGGCCATCCTGAAATCGACGCCTGAGAGCCTTCCGCCCCGTGCTTTCGAGCCAGAGCCTGTCCTGGCACGTGACAGGCCAGGGAGAGCCCAGAACGGAAAGATGGAGTTAGAGCTTCGCTGCCGCGGTATTGCCAATACAAGCGCCACTGCTGGCCTGGGGCGCAGCTGGTGCTCAGGGGAGACAAGCCCTTCTGGTATGTCGAATAGGAAGGTGATCTCTAGACTAACGCCGCTGGTAGATGGAAAACAACCTCCCCACTCAACAGTGACTGAGGACCTTGAGTATTTGGTGTGCCTTAGGAGGCCGAGCGACAGAAACAGGATGGGCGGGGTGGTCGGATGCTGAAACAACCCCGAGCGCGGTGAGTTCATGAGAAGGTTCATCGCCTACGTCGTTCGCACAAAGGGGATGCAGCCTTTCGGCTGAGCGGTAGGCGGAGGATTACGACGTGGGACGGAGATCTGTGAAGCTGGGTGAAGCGTTAGAGAAGCGGGTGGCCAGAGACTTCGGGGGCCGTCGGCGCTGGTGGGCGATCGGAGATGTGGAGACCCAGGACGGTCTAGTGATCGAGTGCAAGTTGCGGGCCAGGATCCCGAAATGGTTGAAAGAGATGGTTGCCCAAGCCAAGCGGACGGCCGGTGTGGATCAGCCAGCGGTCTTGATTCTGAGCGAGAAGCGGGATAGGGAGATCGGATGCTCTGGCAGGCTCAGGGGCTTCCGGATAGCGATTATCCCCTACGAGGACTTCAAGGGCTTTTTCTTCCGAGGTGGGGGTGACTCTTCCAGGTCAACTGGGCTCGTGCCTCGAAGCCCATCCAAGAGGGGCTGAAAAAAGGATCCTGGCGCTCTACTCGTACGTTGTGAAGAGCCCATTGTGGTACTATCAAATGGTAACATCTGACGCCTCTAGGTTCCAGACGCTAGGTTCTGACAACATCCGCTTCCTGCACAGGGTAGCGATTTCGTTGAAGGTGGCGATGTGTTAGGTGACAGCGCAATCGGGGTAGGTTCACAGATTCTCGCCGACTTAGCGAGAGTAGCACTTGGCGAACTGCCCAGCACAAGATCGGGAAGACCATTCGAATCTAGATTGACCATCTGGGCTGCGGTCGCCCAAAGCCGAGTAAGCAATCTAGGCTGTCCTACGGGAGAGCGATATCGCTGTGTTTCTTCCCGCGCCTTCACTCCTGCTGTTGCCAAGGATCGAATCTGCTGTGGCCCCCACCCTCCTCGCGCCCTCTCGAAGGGCGTTGACGAGTTCCATGACTTCCTCTCGACTCTTGCCGCAGGAACAGAGTTCTCAGATGCGGTCACGACTTCATATCCGGGGTTCCGTTCTTAGGGGGCGTTGCCGATTTCCTCGACTCTCCTTACGAGAAACTTGGTCCAGCCAGGCTGATCCCAGGCATCGAGCGTGGTGTGGTAGGCCTGTTTTCCCTAGTAGCGGGAGCGAGCCAACAGTGCTGTGTCGCCTTTCAGTGGGAAGCGCGGTTGGAGGAAGGTTAAGAGGCCTCCGTTGAAACACTTGCCGTCGGACCCACAGCTCCAGACTATGGCGTCAACAGTGCAACTCAAGAAGACATCGGCTACGAAAGAAAAGCGAGGCTGGTCATCCGGCCAAATCCCGTTCTACGGTTTATTGATGCCTATATCGTTTTTGAGGAAGGCAGCCAACTCCTCATCGGTGGGAAGACCTCATTTCATTCGTCCTGCAAGAGCTACCTGCTTAGATGATTTGTTATGAGCTCCAAGGCGTCGAGGAGCTCTCTCTGCTTGTCGGGGTCGGGCTCGTTCTTGAACATGTCTTTTAGCTTCTGCGTGGTTATGTGCTCGTCGTTAGGCCCGACGTCTTTGCTTTCGAGAACGACACCAAGTTTGCCAGGCATGCCTGTCCGAGTCTGATTGATGGAGATGATGAGCCGAGTTTCTTTCCTGGCCTCGTCTCGAAGCTGGCGCGCTAGCTCGATCAGTTCATGCCTTCGAGAGACAAGCTCTTCCCAGTCCTCGTGTGGCTCTGGGCTTTCGAGTGCCTCATCGACCTTGGCGATAAGTTCTTGAGTTCGCGCGATTTGGTCGGTAATCTCCTTGAACCTCCGATGGGCCGCCTTGGCGAGCAAGGCCGTCGAATCACGGCTCTTCTGGTATGCCTCCTTCACTATCGGCTCGAGTTCGACCGGTTCGAGTTCGGCCCTTTTCCGGAGAGCGTTGAGATCATTCCAGACAGTGTCTACGGTGGTGTGTTTAAAGATGTCAGCCTTGTGCAGTTCCTGGGCGATGGTGGCCGGAGAGAGACCGGCAAGGCGGAGTTCCAGAACTCGTTCCCGCCTCTCTTCAAGAGCCTTCCTCGATATGCGGTGGCGGTTGTTCCTGATCTTGGCCACTAGCTTGTTTCCTCCCTTCGTAGATTTGCCCTAGAGGCGCCCTCCATTAGACGGCTTGTCACGACCTGCATTGAGAATTCGTCTGCGCGGGGACGCCATCCGAGCCCCATTTCTGGTATATAGTGGTATATAGCCTTGTCATTCACTTGCTGGTCGGTACGAGACCACCGTTTGTAAACCCTGCCAGGCACGTTAAAGCTTGATGAGATGGTTATTCTCTCTGCATATACCAACCAAGAAGGGGTGCTCGGATCTTGACCTGATGGTGCCCGTTCGCGATGTGTGACTCTTGGTTTCTTCCTTTTCGTCTTGCCCCCCATCTATTGCATGGTCCACCTCCTCTCCGATGCGTTTGCACCACAACTCGTCCGGACAAGAAAAACGGCAGCCATCGAGTTGGTTGCCGCCTCGGTTTTCCGACAACGGGAGCGCCCCTTGATTTGGGCACGCTATGTTAAGTTTTTGAGGCCTATATACATTATACCACAGAATGACTTGTAAATTTGAATCCGCGGTATCCCTCATGTCGAATGCGACAAGCAGCTAGCAGGGGGTTGACATTTCCCCCCAAAGTATGCTATAATTTTATATGGCGTTTATATTACGCATTATTATCTATTGACATATTTAGGAGTCCCATGGCCCGTTCTCAGGATTTTGTTTTCACTCTGTACGGTGACTACATCCATCATCTGGGTGGCGAAGCCTGGACTGGAAGCCTCATCGAACTCTTAGGACTTTTAGGGCTCTCGGGGCAGGCTGTCCGCTCGACGCTCTCGCGTATGTCACGCAAGGGTTGGCTCAAAGGGCGGCGGGTTGGCAATAAGAGCTATTATTCTTTAACCCCCAAAAGTATCGACCTCCTCGAAGAAGGCGCTGAGCGTATCTTTCAACCCCGCTCCGATCTTTGGGATGGACGATGGCACCTCCTCGTCTACTCCATCCCCGAGAAGGAGCGTCCCCTACGCCATAGGTTGCGGAAGAGGTTAACCTGGTTGGGCTTTGGCTCTCTGAGCAACGCCACCTGGATCTCGCCTCGTGATCGGCGTAAGGAGGTGGAAGGGGTCGTTAACTCTTTAGGTATCCGAGGGCACGTGGAGATCTTCTCCGCCGAGCATTTCGGTTTCGCTAGCGATCAGGAAGTTGCTGAGCGGTGTTGGAATCTGGAAGAACTCAACCGCACCTATGCGGCCTTCATAGCCAAATACGAGCCCGAGTTCCTCGACTACAAGAAGAGGGCAGCCGAGGGCGACGGTCTTGAACCCAGCAAATGCTTTGCGCGCCGTTTTATCTTAGTCCACGAATACCGCTCCTTCCCCTATGTGGATCCCAACCTACCCTCCGAACTGTTGCCTAACGACTGGCTGGGCGATAAGGCCACTCAACTTTTCCAAGAGTATCACAGCCTCTTAACGGCCGAGGCCAACGCCTTTGTGGATGGCGTCCTGGCCAAGGTGCCCATTCCTTCCCCTTCCCATCGCCATAAGAGGATGAAGGGGGCCTAACCTACGTTAGGAGATCACGGAGAGGAGAGGGATATGAAGGATGTAGCGATCATCGGGGTCGGACAGAGTGTTTTTGTCCGTGGATATGAGGGCTCTATCAGAGAGCTCGCTTTTGAGGCCTTCAAGGAGGCTATGGAGGATGCACAGATTACCGCGAAGGAGATCGATGCCTCCATAATCTGCTCCGCACCCGAATACGACAAGCAGAGGACGCCATCTGCTCTCATGGCTGAGTATTTGGGCTTGAACCCTCAGCCCACCTTCTATGTGGAAAGCGTATGTTCATCTAGCAGTGTGGGGTTGAGGGTAGCCTACTCCATGATAAAATCCGGGCTCCATGATCTGGTCGTAGTATTGGGTTTCCAGAAGATGACGGAGATAAGTTCGGCGGATTCCCAGGAGAGGATGGGAAGGGGAGCAGATATAATGTGGGAATCCCCCTTTGGGACGATGATGCCGGCCTACTACGCCATGTATGCCCGAGCCCACTTTGCAAGGTATGGGACCACCGAGGAGGATTTGGCCCATATAAGGGTCAAGGCGGCCACCTATGGGATGTCCAACGAAAAGGCGCTCTTCCGAAAGCCTGTTACTTTGGAGCAGGTTCTGACGTCAGATGTCATATCCAGCCCTCTAAAGAGGTTCGATTGCTGTGCCAATGCTGATGGATCATCTTGCCTAATCGTGGCCAAAGGAGAGGTGGCAAAAGAGGTATCTAAGAAGCCGGTCTGGATACTTGGATTAGGGGCGGCGTCAGCACCGCTGACCATGTCTGGCCGAGAGAATTTCTGTGGCTTGGATTGTGCCCGGAAGGCCGCTCGACAGGCCTATGAGATGGCCGGGGTCGGCCCTGGGGATATAGATGTAGCAGAAGTCCATGATTGCTTCACCATCGCTGAGTTGATGGCTTACGAAGATCTAGGCTTTGCCAAGCCAGGAGAAGGCGCAAAACTGATTAGGGAAAGAGAGAGCTACATCGGTGGAAGGATACCCATCAACGTAGACGGAGGGTTACTCTCCAAGGGCCATCCCATCGGCGCTACCGGGGGCTCCCAGATTCGAACTATCGTCTTGCAGCTCAGGGGAGAAGCGGGGGAGACGCAAGTGAAAGGTGCAGAGATCGGTCTGGTCCACAACATAGGTGGGGTAGGAATATACGGGAACGTTACCATTTTGGGGAGGTGACGACATGGGGTTTGAAAGGTTTGGCACGGTTAGTTACACGGCTCAGACAAAGGTAGACAAGTTTGTAGATCTCTTGGATGAAGGGAAGGTGGCTGGAACAAGATGTAGAAACTGTGGAACCGCTTTCTTTCCTCCGAGGGCTGACTGCTACGGTTGCCTTTCCAGCGATATGGAATGGTTTGAGATCTTGGGACCCGGGGAACTTGTCTCCTTCTCCACCTTGTTCTACGCCCCGACCGGCTTCGAAGACGACCTCCCCTATACCATCGCCCTCGTTAGATTGGGAGATTTACAGATATTCGGTCGCCTGAGTAAAGAGGTGAAAGAGGAGGAGATGAAGATCGGCATGGCTTTAGAGGTGAGGCCCGTAAGATTAGAAGGAGGGAAGGTCTCATACGAATTTAGAAAGGTCAAACCCTAAGCCCGGCGCTACACGAGGTGTGCAGACGGGGACAGAGCTAGAAGGAGATAGGAGGAGGATAGTGTTAGAGGGGAAAAGAGCCATCGTCACCGGGGGCAGCCTAGGTATCGGGCGGGCTATTTCCCTGGATCTAGCGGCTAACGGGGCGGATGTGGCCTTCACCTATCGCCGCCATGGGGAGGAGGCCCAACAGGTAGCCCAAAAGATCCAAGAGATGGGACGAAAAGCCTTGGCCCTCCAAGCGGATGTGGCCAGTTTCAATGATGCCCAGGAGATAGTGAAGAAGGTGGTGGAGGGGTTCGGAGGCTTAGATATCCTGGTGAACAACGCGGGGATGAACTGGGATGGCGTCATTTGGAAGATGACTGAGGAGCAGTGGGATCGGGTTCTCGAGGTAAACCTAAAAGGCTTCTTCAACTACATAAGGGCCGTGGCCCCCCTCTTCAAAGAGCAGGGTTCCGGCAAGATCGTCAACATCACCTCCATAAACGGCCTGCGAGGCAAGTTCGGCCAGACCAACTACTCGGCCTCCAAAGCGGGGGTCATCGGCCTCACCAAAGCCTTGGCCCGGGAGATGGGGCGATATAACGTTAATGTTAACGCCGTGGCCCCGGGGCTCATCGAGACGGAGATGGTGAAAGAGGCCCCGGAGTCGGTGAAAGAGATGGCCCTCTCTGAGATCGTCTTAGGGCGGCTGGGCCAGCCGGAGGAGGTAGCCTGGGTGATCACCTTCCTCTGCAGCGATAAGGCTCGCCATATCACCGGCCAGGTTATCCAGGTTGATGGAGGGCAGTATATCTAGTGCAGTTCTTACCGTATCCGGGAGAGGGAGATGAGTTCTTACTTTGAACAGATACTATTTGAGAAGAAGAATGGCGTGGCCACCCTCACTCTCAACCGACCGCCCCTCAATATCTTAAATATCGCCATGATGAGAGAGATGAACGAGGCGCTGGAGGAGTTGGAAGGGAATGTCAACACGAAACTTTTGGTCATCGCTGCCCAAGGGAAAGCCTTTTCTGCCGGAGTAGATATAAAGGACCACACCCCTGATAAAGTAGAGGAGATGATAGAGGTTTTCCATGGGATCTTCAGAAGGCTCCTCTCCTTGGAGATACCCACCTTGGCAGTGGTACAAGGGGCTTGTTTTGGGGGTGGCTGTGAGTTGGCTTCCTTCTGCGACTTTATCATCGCCTCAGAAGAGGCGACCTTCGGCCAGCCGGAGATAAAGGTTGGCGTCTTTCCGCCCATAGCGGTCGTTCTATTCCCATACCTCGTGGGCCAGAGGAAGAGCCTCGAACTCCTGCTCACTGGGGAGGTCGTAGATGCCCGGGAGGCGGAGCGGATAGGGTTGGTAACGAGGGTTGTTTCTCCAGAGGAATTGGCAAGGGCCACGGAGGAGTTGGTCGCCAAGTTGGTGGGCTTGAGCAGCGTTGTCCTAAGGCTGGCTAAGCGGGCCATCTACGAGGCGGCTGACCTGCCCTTTGGAAAAGCGATGGAGCATGTAGAAAGGCTCTACCTGGAGGGGCTGATGGGCACCGAGGATGCGAAAGAGGGGCTCCAGGCCTTCTTGGAGAAGAGAAAGCCGGTATGGCGTAATCGATAGATCATCGGAGGCTTAAGATGGCGATGGCTGATAAGTTTCGAGAGTGGCAGGAGAACCGCCACCAGTACGCTAGAGAGTGGAAAGCCAGGACGGGCGGCAAGGTATTGGGCTATTTCTGCACCTACGTGCCCGAGGAGATAGTCTATGCCGCTGGCGTCCTCCCGGTGCGCATCCTGGGAAGCCATGAGCCCCAGGATGTCACGGAGCCCTATATCTTCGGCATGTTCTGCCCTTTCTGTCGCGATTGCCTGGCTCAAGGGCTGAAAGGGAGGTACAACTATCTGGACGGGATCATGCTCTCTCAATCCTGTCTTCATATCCGTCAGGCCTTCGCCAGTTGGCAACTCCATATCCCCATCGACTACAGTTATTACCTCTACATGCCCTGCAACCTCCAGACCCCGGCTGCCAAGCCCTATCTGAGGGGGGAACTCGCTCTTTTTAAGGAGTCGTTGGAGGAGTGGACGGGTAAGGAGATCACCGATGAGGATCTTGACCGGGCAATAGAGGTCTATAACACGAACCGACGGTTGATGAAGGAGATCTACCGGTTGCGAAAGGGCGAGAACCCACCCCTCACCGGATTGGAAGCGATGCAGATGGTCGTCTCTAGCCAACTGGTGGACAAGGCAGAACACAATAGTTGGCTCCAGGAAGTGTTAGAGGGGTTATCGGAAGGTGATAGCCGCCATCCCGGGATAAGGCTGATGATCGTAGGCAGCGAAGACGATGATACCAAGTTCATCGAGATGGTGGAGTCGCTGGGAGCCACCTTCGTGGTCGATGATCACTGCACCGGAAGCAGATACTTCTGGAACGAGGTCATCCCTGAAGAGGATCGATTGGCGGCCATCGCTGCTCGCTATGTGGAGAGGCTGCCCTGTCCCAGCAAGGATTGGCCGGAGCGGACAAGACGGGAGCATGTTTTGCAACTCGCTCGCGACTACGATGTCCAGGGGGCGATCCTCATCCAACAGAAGTTCTGCGACCCTCATGAATGCGATATACCGCCCCTTACCTGGGCCCTCAACGAGTCGGGCATCCCCACCCTCTTTCTAGAGTTCGATGTCACCGTTCCTGTGGGGCAGTTTAGAACTCGTGTGGAGGCTTTCTTGGAGATGATCGAAGAAGAGGATCTCTTCTAGATTGGGAGGTCAAAAGGTGACTCAGAAGTACGAGACCAAGCCCTTAGACTGCTGGAGCCAGGCTAAGGAACTGAGAAGGAACTACTACGAGAAGTACGCTACCATAAAGGAGAAGGGTGGACTCCGTTGGACCGGGGGGGCTTGGGCCTTTGATGCCATACCCGCCGGATTAGGAGACGATGTGGTGCATATCACTGGCGAGCCCTACGGAGCCACAATCGCTTGGAATAGAGATTTCGCCCTAGAATGCCTGGAGGCCACCGAAGCCAAAGGATGGGCGCGGGATCTCTGTGCCTACATGAGGAACTATTGGGGCTCGATGTACCTAAATAGGTACGCCTGGGGCGGTGAGTACCCTAAGCCCGACTTTGCTTTTCAAGACCATATCTGTTGCAGCCACGCCAAATGGTATCAACACGTGGCTGAGCATGAGGGCATCCCCTTCTATTGTATTGATGTGAGCGTCGGTCCTTACAATGAACTTAACGAGAATAGGCTTAACTATGTTGTAGCCCAGATGCACGAGGCGATCGAATGGCTGGAGAAGGTCACCGGCCGCACCTACGACGATGAGAAGTTGATCGAGGCGGTCTACAACGAATGTCGCTCCACCTCCACTTGGGCTGAGATCTGTACCTTGAACAAGGCGATCCCTGCTCCCCTCGATGAGAAGACCATGTACTCCCTATACGTCTTAGGTACCCTGGAGAAGCACGCCAAAGAGGTGGCCGATTTCTACGAGGAGTTGAGGGATGAGGTGAAAGAGCGGGTGGAGAAGGGGATCGCTGCCCTAGCCACGGAGAGATGCAGGCTCATCAGCGATACCCAGCCCCCTTGGGGGTTCCTCCGGGTGTTCAGGTACCTAGAGAAGTTTGGCGCCCTCTCCATCGGCTCTTTATATACCTTCGGCCTCATCGGCATGTGGGAGGTGAAGGGGGATGGAAGCTGGGGGCCCAGGACCACCCCTCAACAGATGGGGATAGAGATCAAGACCAGGGACCAGGCCCTCCGCATCCTGGCCGACTGGACCCTGAGTAGGCCTGAATGGCAACATTTCTACTTCCCTCAGTTGAAGAGCGAGATGATGATCCGCATCGTGAAGGAATGGAGCGTGGACGGGGTTATGCTCCACTACAACCGGGGTTGCGAAGGGTTAAGCCTGGGCATAGCGGAGAATAGGTTGGCCCTTCTGGAAGCCGGGATCCCGGTGATGACCTTTGAGGGCAATATGGGTGACGAGAGGGAGTTCGACGAGAGCCGCACTATGGCCCGCATAGACGCCTTTATGGAGAGCCTGGGGTTGGAGAGGTTGGAGGGCTAGCCATTCCATACCCCTTCGCTGTGGGGGTGACTTACACCCATCTTAGAGGGCCTGGGAGGAGGTTTGAGTGATAACCGCTGGGATAGATATGGGAGCCAAGACCATCAAGGTGGTCATTTTGAACGATAGCCAAGTGGCATCGAAAAGCATACTCCTAGGAGGACTCGATACTAAACAGTCCGCCGAGCAGGCGTTCGATGAGGCCCTCAAGAGCGCAAACCTGTCTTTCAACGAGATCGAGCATATCACCGCTACCGGTGCTGGCAGGCGAGGGGCTCCCTTGGCCCAAGATGAGGTCACGGAGGTGGGGGCCGATGCCAAGGGAGCGACTTTCCTTTTCCCTGCCGTCAGGACGGTGATCGATGTGGGTGCCGAGGAGGGGCGAGGGATAAGGTGTGACGGCAACGGCAAGGTGGTCGATTTCGTCATTAATGAAAAATGTGCGGCTGGGGCCGGCACTTTCACCGAAGCGATGGCCAGAGCCCTGGAGTTGAAACTGGAGGAGATGGGGAAACTATCCCTCCAAGCGACGAAAGCCGTCCCCATGAACGCTCAGTGCACCGTCTTCGCTGAGTCAGAGGTAGTCTCCCTGGTCCACGCTAAGACACCCAAGGCAGACATCGTCCGCGCTGTCCACGACGCTATAGCCAGCCGCATCATCTCCATGGTGCGCCGCGTAGGGGTGGAGAAAGAGGTAGTCCTCATCGGCGGGATGGCTAAGAATATCGGCTTCGTCGATTCTCTGAAGAGGGGCTTAGAGATGGACCTCGTGGTGCCCGAGGAGCCAGAGTTCGTGGGCGCTCTGGGGGCTGCCCTGATTGCGGCGGAGAGAGCCTGATATTAACGAAGTTTGGAGGTTTACGGCCATGGCGAAAGAGTATTGGCGTTGGACGGAGTCCAACTGGAAAGCGCCAGATATAGAGTGGCGGGAGGCGGATATCATCAGTGCGGGGGTCGATGTCGGTTCGGTTAGTTCCCAAGCGGTGATCATGACCGATGGCCAACTCTTTGCTTATAGCAACATGCGCACCGGCTCCGATAGCCCCGATAGCGCCCGCAAGGCGATGAACTGGGCACTGGAAGACACGGGCCTGACCTTGGAGGATATCCAATACGTGGTGGGCACAGGCTATGGAAGGGTGAACGTCCCCTTCGCCAACCGAGCAATCACCGAGATCGCCTGCCATGCCAGAGGGGCTAACTATATATATGGGCCCACGGTGCGGACGGTGTTGGACATGGGAGGGCAGGATTGTAAAGCCATCCATTGCGACGAGCGGGGCAAAGTAACCGCTTTCTTGATGAACGACAAGTGCGCTGCCGGGACGGGGCGAGGCATGGAGGTCTTCGCCGATCTCTTGGCTGTGCCCATCGAGGAGATCGGCAAAAGATCGTTAGATGTGGATGAGGAGCCACCGCCGGTGAGCAGCACCTGCGTGGTCTTTGCCAAATCCGAGGCCACGGCACTCCTGCGAGAGGGGTGGCCCAAGAATAAGGTGCTGGCCGCTTACTGTTCGGCCATGGCGCACCGGGTAGTTACCCTTCTGGAACGGATCGGCGTAGAGGAGGATTTCGCCATCACCGGGGGGATCTCCAAGAATATCGGCGTAGTGAAGCGGATAGAGGATGAGGTAGGCATCAAATCTCTGAGCACCGATTATGACCCCCAGATCGCGGGAGCCATTGGAGCAGCCCTCTTCGCCGAAGCGCTGGTGAAAAAGGAGCGCCCCAAAGGAGGTTAAATTGTTGGCAAACTACGGCTATAAAGACGGCTCCGGGGAGTATTTCATCACTATCGACACGGAAAGATGCGACGGCTGCGGGGAGTGTGTCGCCGCTTGTCCTTACGGTGTCTTGGAAGTCATGCCCAACGATCTGGACCCCCTGGCCGATACTATGGTAGCGGCGGTGACGGAGGAAGAGCGGAAGAAGATCAAATACACCTGTGCCCCTTGCAAGCCGGTCACGGGAGAGCGGAATTTGCCTTGTGTGCTGGCCTGCGCGCCTGGGGCCATCACCCATTCTTGGTAGGAGCATATGCCGAGTTTGACCATCGATCATATCGAGGTCGAAGTAGATGAGGGAGCCACGGTGCTGGAGGCGGCCCGGAGCGCCGGCATCTACATCCCTGCTCTTTGTTACCACCCCGATTTGCCCCCCGCGCCGGGGATGAAACCTGGTGAGTTCATCTATCGTGCTGGGACACTGATAAAGAACTCCGACTCCAAAAGGGAGTATGAGGGCTGCCGTCTCTGCGTGGTGAAGATCGAGGGTAGAGAAGGCTTCCCTACCGCTTGTGATACTCTCGTGGCTGGGGGGATGGTCGTCTACACCGATACCCCAGAGGTAGAAGCCCTCAGGCGCGATAACCTTATGCCCATTTTGGCCCAGCACCCCCACGCCTGCCTCACCTGTGCTCAAAAGGAGGGTTGCAGCCGCGAACCTTGCTCCACCAATGTGCCCATAGAGGAGAGGTGTTGCTCCAAATTTGGCCGCTGCGAACTGGAAAAGGTGGCCCACTATATCGGCATCAAGGAGGAGACCCCTCGCTGGGTACCCACTAAAATGCCGATTTTGAAAGATGAGCCCCTCTTCGAGCGGGACTACAACCTCTGCATCGGCTGCACCCGTTGCGTGAGGGCCTGCCGTGACCTGCGGGGGGTGAAGGCCTTGGATTTCGTCTTCGATGAGAGGGGCAAGGTTATCGTGGGCAGTCTAAGCCCCTCTCTTAGAGAATCGGCTTGCCGATTCTGCACTGCTTGTGTCGAGGTTTGCCCCACGGGCGCTTTGACAGATAGAGACCTAGCGGTGGGAGACCGCCAGGCCCTTCTATCTTGCGTCCAAGGTTGTCCAGTGGGCATCGATGTCCCGACCTATGTGCGATTCGTGGCTGAGGGGAGGTTCGCAGAGGCAGCAAAGGTCATCCGCCAGAAGGTTCCCTTTCCCTCTATCTTGGGGCGGATCTGTTTCCACCCTTGTGAGAGCCTTTGTCGCCGAGGCCAGGTGAACGAACCGATCGCCATATGTGCGCTGAAGCGGTTTGCGGTGGAGTATGATACTGGGCCTGGGAGGGCCGAGAGGGTGGCTACCGGCAAAAGGGTGGCCATCGTCGGCTCTGGCCCAGCGGGGTTGACCGCCGCCTACTACTTGGCCAGGATGGGACACGAGGTTACCCTTTATGAAGCAGAAGCGGAACTCGGGGGCATGATGTGGGCCGTCATACCGGAGTACCGCCTCCCCCAGGAGGTGTTAGAACGGGAGATCGCCGGGGTGACCCAAGGGGTAAAGGTGGTGACCGGAAGCCGCATCGGTGAAGGCCTCTCTTTGGAGGATCTAAGGGGCGAGTACGACGCTATCTTTTTAGCCCTGGGAGCCCAATTGAGTCGCAAACTGGCTATCGAGGGGATAGGGTTGGAAGGTGTGCTCTGGGGGCTAGATTTTCTACGGGCCGTTAAGCAGGGCCAGAAGCCGAAAGTCAAAGAGAGGGTTCTGGTCATCGGTGGCGGAAATGTGGCCATAGATGTGGCTTTAACCGCCCTCCGCCTGGGAGCAAAAGAGGTGCAACTGGCCTGCTTAGAGTGCCGGGAGGAAATGCCCGCCCACGAGTGGGAGGTTGAAGAGGCGATAGAGGAGGGCGTGGTTCTCAACCTCTCTTGGGGACCCAGGAGGATCCTGGGCGATGGTCGGGTCAGGGGCGTGGAACTCGTCCGTTGCACTTCGGTCTTCGATGAGGAGGGTAGGTTCAACCCTTCTTATGACCATTCGGTCACCAGCACCATAGAGACCGATATTGTGATTTTGGCCATTGGACAAGCCTCAGACCTCTCCTTCCTGGAGAGCCACCTAAAGACGACCGGGGCAGCCACTATCTTTGTGGATGGTGAGAGCCTCCAGACCAGTCTGCCAGGCGTCTTCGCCGGCGGCGAGGTGGTGAGCGGCCCCTCCTCGGTCATCGAGGCTATCGCCTCCGGTCGGCAGGCGGCCATCTCCATTGATAGATATCTAGGGGGTGAGGGGGTGCTCGATGAGCCGTCGCTAGAGGTCGATAAGGAGCCTTGGCTGGGCCGGGAGGAGGGGTTTGCTGACCGGCTCCGGGTTCGGATGCCCCGCCTCCCCTTGGAGCGGAGGGTGAAGGGCTTTGAAGAGATAGATCTGGGCTTCAGTGAGGCCCAGGCCAGGGAGGAGTCTAGCCGCTGCTTGAGATGTGACCTGAGGCTCGAGATCTCGCCGGTACTTTTGCCGCCCGAAAGGTGGCTGCCCTTTAACGCCGCTAACCTGAATGGGGTCCCGGAGGTAGAAGGCGTCTTCCAGTTGTTAGATGAGGAGAAGAAAGTCATCTATATCCAGGGCACTATGAACCTTCGGCACGATCTGGAAGAACAACTACTTGCCCACGGAAGGGCCCGCTACTTCATCTATGAAGAGGATCCCATGTATACTAAGCGAGAGAGCGAGTTGCTGCAAAGTTTCCTACAGCAGCATGGTCGCTTGCCAGAGGGCAACGACGAACTAGAGGATCTCTTCTGAGGAGGAGCCTTATGCCCAAGATCGATCCGGAGAAACTGGTCATCAGGGTCATGAGAGAGGAAGATTTAGATCCTATCGTGGAGATAGATGGCCGAGTTTTGGGCAAGAGACGGCCCGAATATTACCGGCGAAAATGTGCCCTGGCTTTGGATGATACTCAGCAGATGGTTACCTCTTTGGTAGCCGAATACGATGGCCAGGTGGTGGGGTTCATTATGGGCAATGTCTACCTAGGGGAGTTCGGCATCCCCGAGACCACGGCCTCTTTAGATACCATCGGTGTACACCCCGACTATCAAAAACAGGGGATCGCCACTCAGTTGATGGAAGAGTTCATCACCCATGCAAGGACGGCTGGGGTGGATACCATCTACACGTTGGTGAACTGGAATGATTGGGCTCTCTTGAGATTTTTCGAGGCTGTGGGATTCACTCCAGCCAAGACGGTGAATCTGGAGTTAAAGATAAGGCGATAGAATGGCCATCTTGAACTTTGACTGGATGATCGAAGGGGAGCTGGCTGGCAGCGGGAGGCCTTGCACCAAAGAGGAACTGGTGTGGCTAAAGGAGCAAGGCATCAAGGCCATCGTCTCCCTCACCGAGAGCTCCCTCCGGAGAGACAAGATACTCTTGCCTTGGCTGGATGAGTTGGGGTTCGACTACCACCATATACCGATCGTGGACCATACCGCCCCTGAGCAATCCCAGATCGATGAATGCGTAGAGTTCATAAAGATCATGCAGGGACAAAAGAAGCCCATATTGGTACACTGCGCGGGAGGATATGGAAGGACAGGGACTATGCTCGCCTGTTACTTGGTGAGCATAGGCCACCAATCCAAAGTAGCTGTGGATGAGGTGAGAAGGAAAAGGCCTAACTCCATCGAGGGGAACGGTCAAGAGGAAAGTGTATTCGAATATGGACGTCGGCTGGGGGAGGATGAAAAAGAGTTCAAGGCAGGAAGAGTTGGAAAGAGAGGGGTGGGTCAGACAGTTCACCGCCGATGAGCCCCGTTTGACCGAGGCGGTGGAGTTGTACGACTCCTTGGGTCTCGAGGTGCATCTGGAGCCCGTGGCGCCTGACGAATTGGCAGAGGGGTGTCAACCTTGCTTCAAGGAGGAGGGTAACAGGTACAAGACGATCTATACTAGGCCCAAGCGAAGGGAGATAGAATAGGTTAAGTGTCTATCTCTGAGAAAGGAGGAGAGATGGCTGAGGTGATCCAGACTTGGCAGATGGCAGAGCCCTGGAGCGTCGATAAGGAGACGGGAGAGAAGAGGCCGGGGAAATTGGTGCAGACGACCATACCCCTTTCGGAGTTGAAGCCAGGCGAAGTTCTGGTCGAAGTCGCGGGGTGCGGGGTTTGCCATACCGACCTGGGCTACTTTTATGATGGGGTGCCCACGGTGACCAAGCCCCCTTTGACCTTGGGCCATGAGATCAGTGGCACGGTGGTGGCGGGGGAGGAGAAATGGGCGGGGAAAGAGGTGATCATCCCCGCCGTTATGCCTTGTAACAACTGTCCCATCTGCGCCGCAGGTCGAGGCAACCGCTGTTTGGCTCAGAAGATGCCGGGCAATAGCCTGGGGATCTATGGGGGGTTCTCCAGCCACATCCCTGTCCCCGCCGAGGATCTCTGTCTCATTGAGGAACGGAAAGGCCTACCTTTGGAGTGGCTGGCGGTTGTAGCCGACGCGGTGACCTCGCCCTATCAAGCCGCGGTGCGAGCGGACCTGAAAGAGAGAGATAACGTGGTTATCGTCGGCGTCACCGGAGGCTTGGGCGTTTACATGGCCCAGATAGTCAAAGCCCTAGGTGCAAACTTCGTGATCGGCATCGCGCGCGACCCCCAGAAGTTGGAACGGGCCCTCAAATATGGTGCCGACCAGGTGATCAAATCCCGAGATAAGAGCACCAAGGAGATCCGGGAGGAATTCCGCGAGATCTGCAAGGCCAATGGCCTTCCCCACAACTACGGCTGGAAGATCTTCGAGGTGACGGGGGCGAAAGCCGGCCGAGAGATCGCTCTTTCGCTTCTCTCTTTCATCGGGAAGGTCATCATCATCGGGTTTGGGATGGGAACCGATGAATATATGCTCTCCAGGTTGATGGCCTTCGACGCGGAGATCATAGGGACCTGGGGTTGTCTGCCCCGATATTACCCCCGAGTTCTAGAGATGGTCGTCGACAGGAAGATAGAGATAGAGCCTTTCGTCGAAACCAGGCCCATGAGCCAGATCCAGGAGGTATTCGAGGAGGCCCACGCCGGGAAATTGATGAAGAGGGTTGTTCTGACTCCCGACTTCTAATAGAGAGTAAAGGGCCACGATGGCCGTCTATCGAAGAGAGGGTAGTTGCAGAAAGGAAGAGGCTAAACAAAGGGTTTGCTTCTAGTAAATAAGGGCCTCGAACGATAACCTAAAACCAAGAAAGGAGGAAAGAATGGCGCTAGATTGGCTACCTAGGGATCACGAGATCAAGGATCATGACCTATGGGGCGATGAGTTCTTTGGCACCGAACCCCCTTCGGTCATGTATGAGAAGAGGCCGGTTGTCGATCCGAGAGGCAACCAGGTGGAAGGGTTGTATTCCGCTTGGGTGATCTTGAACAACCCGAGGCAATATAACTCCTATACCATACAGATGGTGAAAGGGGTTATCGCGGGCATGAGCCGGGCCTCCATGGATCGCAGCGTGGTGGCGGTGGTTTTCACTGGAATGGGCGATAGGGCCTTCTGCACCGGTGGAAATACCAAGGAGTACGCCGAGTATTACAGCGGTAGGCCCACCGAATACGCCCTCTATATGGACCTCTTCAACGGGATGGTGGACAGCATCCTCAACTGCAAAAAGCCGGTTATCTGTCGGGTCAATGGGATGAGGGTAGCCGGCGGCCAGGAGATCGGTGGGGCTTGTGACCTGACCATCGCCTCGGATTTGGCCGTCTTCGGTCAGGCCGGGCCCAGGCATGGTTCTGCGCCGGTGGGAGGCTCTTCAGACTTCTTGCCCTGGTTCCTGGGGATAGAGGATGCGATGTGGAACTGCATCTCCTGCGAACTTTGGAGCGCCTATAAGATGCTGAGAAAGGGTTACCTCAGCAAGGTCGTTCCGGTCATCAAACAGGATGGAAAGTGGATCAGGAACCCCCTGGTTATCACCGACAAATACGTTGAAGATGGCGAGATAGTCTATGGAGAGTTCAAGAGCGGCGAGGAGTACAAGAAGGCCAGCGACTTCATAAAAGAGGTCACCACCGATTTCGAACTCCTGGACAGGAGCGTCAATGAGATAGTATGGACCTTCACCAACCTCTTCCCCCACTGTTTGCAGATGTCCATCGACTCTATTAGGGCCAAGAAGAAGTTCTTCTGGGATATGGGCAAAGACTACTACCGCCATTGGCTGGCGGCCAATATGGTCAGTGAGGCCTTCTTGGGCTTCCACGCCTTCAACACCCGGAAGATGACAGGGAAGGACACCGTCGATTTCATCAAGTATCGACAACTCTTGGCCGAAGGCCACCTCGTCGATGAGGAGTTGTTCGAGGCGGTCTTGCCCAGGCCTAAGGAGGGGTAAGGAGCGCAGCCAGTTGATGGGTGTGGGCTTCAACTTGGTCGACTGGGGCCCACACCCCTCGCCAAAAATGGGACAGATTGATGAGGAGCCCCCCAAGTATGGAGATAAAGGTTGTAGGCGTGGTAGGGTGTGGCCAGATGGGCTCTGGTATTGCGGAGATAGCAGCCCGCGCCGGCTATCGGACGGTAGTTAGCGAACTGGATGGTGATCTTCTTAGCCAGGGGCTGAGGCGGATCAAGGCTTCATTGGCTAAGGCCATCTCCCGAGGCAAAATCACCCCTCAGGAGAGGGATGAGGCGCTGGCTCGCATCCAAGGCACGACAAACCTTGAGGATTTCGCCCCTTGTGACCTGGTCGTGGAAGCGATCACCGAGGAGGTAGCGGCGAAGAAGAGGCTCTTCGCCGCTCTGGATGACCTCTGTCCACCCCACACTATCCTCGCCAGTAACACATCTTGTCTCTCCATCACCGAGATGGCCGCGGTCACAAGGCGAGGAGACAAAGTGCTGGGTTTGCACTTCTTCAACCCTGCGCCGGTGATGAAACTCCTAGAAGTTGTGCGTACCATCCTCACCAGCGACGAGACGGTGGCCATAGGACGACGTTTCGGTGAATCCCTGGGCAAAAGGGTCATCGTGGCTAAGGAGATGCCCGGCTTCATTATCAGCCGGCTCCTCATCCCCTACCTCTTGAACGCCATCCGGGTTTTCGAGAACGGCTTGGCTAGCAAAGAAGATATCGATCAGGGGATGGTTTTGGGCTGCAACCACCCTATGGGCCCCCTGGCCCTCGCCGATTTCATCGGCCTGGATACCATCTATAAGATCGCCAATATGATGTTCGATGAGTTCAAGGATCCCATCTACGCGGCCCCTCCCCTCCTAAGATGGATGATCCTGGCCGGGCGGTTGGGCCAGAAAACCGGCCAGGGGTTTTATGACTATCAGGGGTCCGTGAGTTGACTTAGTTAAGGAGCCACGAATCATAGAGGTGAAGAAAGTAGGCGTAGTGGGTTGCGGGCTCATGGGCTCCGGCGTGGCCCAGGTTTGCGCCCAAGCGCGCTACCCCCACGCTAGTGCGGGAGCCAACGCCAGAACTCTCTGATTTAGCCGACTGCGATCTGGCCATGGAGGCCAAAAAGAGCCTCTTCTGGGAGGAAGAGAGAGGTGGGGAAGATGTCTTGGCTGAACATGGGTGAGATCCTGAAGGTCAACGCCGTCAAATTTCCTCATAAGATGGCGGTGAAGAGCGCGGCAAGGGGGTTATCCTTCAAAGAGTACAACGAGAGGGCCTGCAGGTTGGCCAACGCCTGGCTGGGAATGGGTCTCAAAAAGGGCGATAGGATCGCCACCCTCCTCTACAACGTCATCGAGTATATGGAGATCTACGCGGCGGCAGCCAAAGCGGGCCTGGTCATAGTGCCGGTCAATTTCAGATGGGTGGGCCCCGAGATCGAATACGTGGTCAACAACTCCGATTCCAAAGCCTTCATCTGTACCGAGGAGTTTCTCCCAGAGGTGGAGCCGGGCAAGAAGAATTTCGAACAGGTAGGGTCGGACAATTTCATCTTCGTGAGTGCCGAGGATAAGACCCCTCCTGGCTATCTCAACTACGAGAAGATAATAAGGGCGGCTTCGCCCTCGGAGCCTGAGGTCAAAGTTGACCCCAAAGATACCTGGATACAACTCTATACTTCCGGCACCACTGGCCGCCCCAAGGGGGTAGTTAGATCCCATGAATCCTATATAGCCTTCTACCTCATCAACGAGGTCGATTTCGGCTTCAATGAGAACGATATCGGCCTGATCGTGATGCCTCTCTGCCACGTGAACTCTACCTTCTACTCCTTCGTATTCACCTACATAGGGGGAGGGGTCTATATCCATCAGGCTACCGGCTTCGACCCTGAGGAACTCCTGCAGATCATCGACCGGGAGAAGGCGACCTTTACCTCCCTGGTGCCCACTCACTACATCTTGATGTTGAACCTTCCCCAAGAGGTGAAGGCTAAATACGACACCAGTTCTATGCGGAAGCTCCTCATATCCTCGGCGCCGGCGCGACGAGACACCAAATTGGGGATCATGGAGATGTTCCCCAACGCAGAACTCTATGAGGCCTACGGTTCCACCGAGGCGGGGTTAGTCACCCTCCTAAAGCCCCATGAGCAGTTGATCAAACTGGGGTCGATAGGCAGAGAATGCGCGGGGACGGATTTGATCAAGCTCCTGGATGAGGAAGGCAACGAAGTCCCTGTGGGCCAGGTGGGCGAACTCTATTCCCGGGGCCCCATGATGTTCGACGAATACTGGAAGATGCCGGAGAAGACCGCCCAATCCTTCCGCGGCGACTATTTCACCGCTGGCGATATGGCCAGAAAGGATGAAGATGGCTATTTCTATATCGTCGATAGGAAGGACAACATGATCATCACCGGGGGTGAGAAGGTCTACCCCTCCGAGGTGGAAGAGGTTGTGGCCAAGCATCCTAAGGTCTTGGACGTGGCGGTGATCGGCACTCCCCATGAGAAGTGGGGCGAGACGGTTACGGCGGTGGTGATCCCCAAGGACCCTAACAACCCGCCTACCGAGGAGGAGATCATAGACTTCTGCCGGGGTAAGATGGCTGGCTACAAAAGGCCGAAGGAGGTGACCCTCATCGCCCCAGAGGAGATGCCCAGGACAGCGACGGGGAAGATACTCCACCGGATTCTGAGAGAACGGTACAAAGAGAGATGCTCCTAGAAGAGTGTTGGCGAGATCTCGTTAGTCATAGGAGATTGGCGAGTTTATAAGGGTTATGGGCGGCCTGGAGCCAACCGTTATTAGATAAACTTCAAAGGAGGGTTAGCCTATGGCAAAGAAGCCGAAGTTTGCCATCATCGGAGTGGGGCCGGTCGGCGGGATCTTTGGCGGACACCTGGCTAACGCCGGACACTATGTCGTGTTGGTCGACATCTTGAAGAGCCATCTGGATGCTATCAGGGAGAGAGGGCTGATCATAACCGGCGTCGTGGAGATGAAAGTGAAATGCGAGAGGATAGCCTACGGCATCTCCGAGTTACTTAACTTCCCAGAGGTAGATACTATCGTTATCTCTACCAAAGCGTCCCTGATGCCTTCCATCCTTCACCAGATCGAGAAGGTGGCCAAGCCCGGGACCGAATTCATCAGCCTCCAGAATGGGCTCGACAACGAGGATTTTATCGCCGAAACCTTCGGGCGCGACAACGTCATGCGGATTGTGGTGAACTACGCTGGGAACCGCGTGGCGGACGGGGAGATCTGGATGTCCTTCTTCAACAAGCCCAACTACATCGGCGTTCTGACGCCCAGGGCTGAACCATTGGCCAGAGAGATAGCGGAGATGGTGACGGAGGCTAAACTCGACACCGAGTTCACCAGCGATATCAAGAGGCACGAGTGGGAGAAGACCATCCTCAACGCTTCCCTTAGCCCGATATGCGCTTTGACTCGTAAGACCATGAGGGAGATGATGGACTTCGAGCCCACGCGGTCCTTGGTTGAGGAGACCCTTCGAGAGGGGATCGAAGTGGCCGCGGCGAACGGGGTGACCTTCGGCGAGGGGTTCTTTGAACATGGCGTCCAGTACCTGAAGAAAGCGGGCTATCACAAGACCTCGATGCACGTGGATATAGAACAGCAATCCCCCACCGAGATAGACTGGCTCAACGGGAAGATAGTTGAGCGAGGTCTCGAGCATGGCCTTCAGACGCCCTACAACACTACCCTTACGGCGCTGATCAAGGGCCTGGAAAGGAGATCTGAGGCGCCGGAGCAGTGAACGGTTACGGGCTCGGTAACTCTCCGGTTAGGGTTGCTTTGGATCAAAGGGGCGGGCGGACACAAAGGGTAGTCGCCCTCTACAGCAGGGCTTCCGTCAAGTTGGCATATTTTGTTCATCTCGATCCCAGGGAAGAGGTTTATGTCAGAGAAAGAACTGAGACGCAAAAAAATCAAGGTCGCTGATAACCTCAAGCGGGTGATGAGCGACTACTACTACCGGATGGATAGGATCTCCAGGGGGGAGGAGGGGAAGATAGCCTGGTGTACCAGTGTGGGGCCAGCCGAGTTGCTGAGGGCCTTTGGCTTTGAGGTCCATTACCCCGAAAACCATAGTGCCATCTTAGGGGCTGCCAGGAGTGCCATGGACTACATCCCCTTGGCTAACGCCATAGGCTATTCGCCGGAGATATGCTCCTATCTCGCTAGCGACGTGGGTGCATATCTGAAAGGGGAGACGCCCCTTTCTCGCCTCTATCCAGGCATTGAGAGTGTCCCTAAGCCTGATCTATTGGCCTACAACACTAACCAGTGCCGTGATGTCCAGGAGTGGTTCGAATTCTATGGGCGGGAGTTCCGGGTCCCCATAGTGGGCATAAATAGTCCCCGTGCTGTGGTGGAGATAAGGGACATAGATATCGCCAACGTGGTGGGGCAACTGAAGGCCATGATACCCACCTTGGAAGAGGTCTCAGGAGAGAAGTTCGATATAGACAGATTCAAGGAGAGCCTTCGCCTCTCCCGCCGGTGTAGCAAACTCTGGGGAGAGGTGCTCGGCCTGGCAAAACATCTGCCCTCCCCTTGGACTTTCTTCGACGGGACGATCCATATGGGGCCTGCGGTTTGCTTGAGGGGAACACAGGAGGCGATCGACTACTACGAGGTTCTGAAGCGGGAGTTAAAGGAGCGGATAGAGAGCGGCGGGGCAGCGGTAGACGGGGAACGTTTCAGGCTCTATTGGGAAGGGATGCCTATCTGGGGGAAATTGAGAGACCTTTCCGAACTGTTTTCCGAACTGCGTACTTGCGTCGTGGTGTCCACCTATTGCAACAGTTGGATATTTAGCGCCTTCGACGAAAATAACCCCTTTGAGAGCATGGCCCAAGCCTATACCGAGATATTCATCAATCGAGCGGAGAGGGTCAAGGAGGAATACATCGCAAAGATGGTAAGGGAGTACCAGGTGGACGGGATCATATTCCACGATTCCAGGACCTGTCCCAATAACTCCAACGCCAGATACGGTATGCCCCAACGTTTGGAGAAGAGACTGGGCCTATCTTGCCTAGTCATCGACGCCGATCTAAACGACCTAAGGTGTTACTCTGAGGAACAGACGAGGACAAATATCGAGGCCTTCATCGAGCAACTCGCCCAAACTTAACCCTGAGATAGCTTTCCCCACAGGCATCTACTAATGGAGGTGCGGACCTGAAAGAGGGGTATTTTGCCGGGCTGGATTCGGGCGCTTCGACGACTAAAGCGGTGATCATAGACGCCGCAAAAGCTATCCTTGGCTCGTTCGTCAAGAAGACAGGGGCGGACCTTGAAGGTTCGGCCACGGAAGCCTTTGAAGAAGCGCTGAAAAAGGCCGGACTTTCGCGGGAAGAGATAAGGTCGATTACAGCTACCGGCTTCGGGAGAAAGAGTGTCTCCTTCGCTCAGGAGACGGTGACGGAGATAAGTTGTCACTCTAGAGGTTGCTACCACTACTTCCCTGAGGAGATCACCGTCATAGATATCGGAGGCCAAGATAATAAGATCATCTGGCTCGATGCGGAGGGCAGAAGGGTAGGCTTCAAGATAAATCGTAAGTGCGCTGCTGGCACGGGGGCTTTCTTGGAGGAGATGGCCTATAGGCTCGATATCCCCCTTGGCGACCTCGACCGATTAGCCAGGAGTTCTAATAAGGCGGCGGAGATCGGCAGTTATTGCACGGTCTTCACCGCTACAGAGGTGCTAGATAGGATCAGGCGGGGCGAGAAGGTAGAGGAGATAGTGAGAGGGCTGTTCGTCTCGGTCGTGAAACGGGTATTGGAGATGGGAACCTTGAGCGGCAGGGTGATCGTGAGCGGCGGAGTTGTGGCTTTTAACCCCATAGTGGCTGAACTTTTAAGTCAGAGGTCAGGAAAGGAGGTAGAGATCCCCCCTCACCCTCAGGAGATGGGTGCCTTTGGAGCGGCCCTCTTCGCCTTGGAGAGGGCTCAAACGTGAGCCGTCCAAGGGAGTGACTCTCTCAGCGGCAATATATAAAGAAGGAGGTCCATGATGCCTTTTCAAAAAGCCTTCATCCCCTACGGCGGCTACTGGAGCACACCTTTTTGTCGGTGGCAAGGTAGTTTTGCCCATCTCAACGCCATCCCCTTCGCGGCGGAGATCGCTAAACGAGCCCTTGCGGAGAGGGGGATTTCACCAAAGGTTTTCGATCTTCTCCTCTTGGGGATGACGGTGCCCCAGAAGCACAGTTTCTATGGAGGCTCCTGGCTGGCCGGACTCATCGGGGCTGAAGCGATCACCGGCCCTATCATGAGTCAGGCCTGCGCCACGGGAGCCCGGGTGCTGGCTACCGCTGCCTTCGAGGTAGAGAGCGAGGAGGATCGGGTTATCCTGACCATCACCTGCGACCGATGTAGCAACGGTCCCCACGTTTACTATCCCAACCCCCTAGGCCCCGGCGGGACGGGCGATGGGGAAGATTGGGTCTTGGACAACTTCTCCTTCGACCCCTTCGCCAAAAACGCCATGATCGAGACGGCGGAGAATGTAGCCCAGGAAGCCGGCATCACCAAGGAGGAGCAGGATGAGATGACGCTTCTCAGGTATCGCCAGTACGATGATGCCCTGAAGGACGATTCGGCCTTCCTCCGTCGCTTCATGGTGGTGCCCATCGAGGTGAAGGACCCATCAGGGCGTAAGGTCCTGGCCACCGTTACTGGGGATGAAGGGGTCTACCCCACCACCGCTGGGGGGCTAGCCAAACTCAAACCGGTCATAGAGGGAGGCACGGTCACCTATGGGACCCAGACCCATCCGGCTGATGGCAACTGCGGGATAATCGTCACCACCAAGGAGAGGGCTCGGGAACTGAGTCGAGACCCCAAGGTGGAGGTTCAACTTCTCTCCTTTGGGGAGGGACGGGCTAAGAGGGGGTATATGGCCCAGGCGATCGTCCCCGCTTCCCGGCAGGCGCTCTCCGGAGCGGGCATCACCATCGAAGATGTGCGGGTGATCAAGACCCACAACCCTTTTGCGGTGAACGACATCTACTTCGCGCGCCAGATGGGAGTGGAGAAAGAGGCGATGAACAACTACGGCTCCTCCATCGTCTGGGGCCACCCCCAAGGCCCCACCGGCTCCCGGCTGGTGATCGAGATGATCGAGGAATTGGTCCTGGTGGGAGGAGGATACGGTTTATTTGTGGGCTGCGCCGCCGGAGACTCAGCCGGAGCGGTGGTGGTCAAAGTCACCGAGGAGGGCTAGATGGGTGAGGTGAGGAAGGCAAGCGATAGGATGGGGGTGATTAGATGCCTCAACTGCTTCGAGCGGTTCAAGGTCGCTCCCCGAGTGGAGAGGGCCACTTGTCCATCGTGTGGATGGGAGTGGCGGATCTCTTGGCCCAATCCCAAACTGGCGAAGATCAGGGGGCCGGTCTGGGAAGCCTGGGAGAGGCTCCAAAGTCGAGGGGAGTAGGGCGTCTTTTTGTCATTAGTGGCAGGTTAGCGAGTTATCGTCACCTTCCCCGAACAAGAGAATGAGGAGGTAGAAATAGGATGGCTCTCAATCGGAAGATCGCCTATATAAACCTATCCACTGGCGAAGTCGAAACAGCCCCTATACCGGTTATGATGCGGAAGTTGTATCTGGGCGGCCGAGGTCTGGATGTCTATCTTCTATACAACCACTTGGAGCCGGGCATCGACCCCCTGGGCCCAGATAATCTATTTCTGGTCAGCGCTGGCCTCTTGACTGGTACCCTGGCCTCGGCTTCGGCCAGGACCGATATGGCGGCCAAATCCCCCCTGACGGGCTTTCTGGGCAGCAGCAATATGGGTGGCTTCCTCGCCCCAGAACTAAGGTGGGCCGGCCTCGACCATTTGGTTATCAGGGGAAAGGCTGAAAGCCCGGTCTACCTTTGGGTCCACGACGGGGAGATAGAGATAAAAGAGGCCTCCCACCTCTGGGGGGAGGATACCTTCGAGACCCAGGATCTCATAAGGCAAGAGTTGGGGGACCAGGAGGTAAAGGTGGTCTGCATCGGCCTGGCTGGGGAGAGGCTGGTCCGGTTCGCTAACGTGTTGACCGGTTTCAAGAACGCTGGAGGCCGGACAGGTATGGGAGCGGTGATGGGCTCCAAGAACCTGAAGGCCATAGCCGTGCGGGGCACCATGGACATAGAGATCAAGTATCCTGAGGAGGCCCTAAAGTACAATAAAGAGATCATCGACAAGATATGCTCCACAAAATTCGCCCAAATAATGCAGAGATGGGGCACCATGTTCATCTATGGCGTAACCAACACCACGGGCCTCATCAGGTGCCAGAACTTCCAGTTGAATCAACTGGTAGGGGGCAACATCGAATGTGAGCATATCGACGAATACTCCATGGGCACGGAGGGCTGCTTCGGCTGTAGCATTCACTGTCGTCATAAGTATATCATCAAGGACGGGCCTTACGCCGGTGTCTACGCTCAGGGGCCGGAATATACCAGCCAAGGCGCTTTCGGTATGGAGGTAGGGTGCAA
>CAZERB010000002.1:19734-28366 GCA_964514645.1 uncultured Anaerolineales bacterium | reverse complement strand
AGAAAGTCCCGCCTGATACCAGTGCTAGGTAACCATCGAAGAGATGCGCCTATCGAAATGCGGTGAAGGGGTGGCACTACCACCCCTCTTTTGCACCAAAGCAGTTCCTAGGAGGCTGCAAACTTACCGTTTTCGTCTTCGCCTCTTGAGTTCTTCTTCTACCTCTTTTCCCTGCCTCCTTAGCCCCCGCGCATGGTCTAGTTTCGCAAGCATATCTTTCATCTCGCCATCGTGGACGAAGTGATGCATATGGACTGTCGAGGAGAGAGCCCGGCGGTATTCTGTCCAGGCCCGGTCGTGCTCCTCCCGAATTCGACGGCGCTCTAATTCTAAATCCTCTTCACTCATCTCCGATACGGCGGTCATCTACCTCTCCCCAGAAGAATCACCCCATCTGGCGGCGGGCTTCTAAGACATTCTTGAGGCTCTCGATCTTGGTGAGGATACGGCTCAACTGAGCCATATTGGAGATCTCCAAGGTAGCAGTGATCACCGCCATATGATCCTTTTTGCTTGTGGTGGCGTTGGCCGCAGCCATGTTCACATCCTCGGCCTCGACGATGGCGGCGATATCCTTGAGAAGCCCCTTGCGGTCAAAAGCCACCACCTTGATCATCACCGGATAAACCTGTTTCCTATCCGTTCCCCACCCCACCTCTATCAGTCGCTCCTTATCGGTGCGGCGGAGGATGTTGCCGCAATCCTGCCGATGGATGGTAACCCCCTGTCCCCGGGTCACGTAGCCCACGACTTTGTCTCCAGGCAGAGGGTGGCAGCAATGAGCCACTCGAGTGAGCAGGTCCCCCACGCCCAGCACCGTTACGCCGGAAATAGGAGGAGTTGGTGGAGCCACCGTGGGTAGCTCTGGTTCTTCCTCTTCCTTCTCTAGCAATCGGGTTGCGAACTGCTGGACGTTTAGGTCCCCGTATCCGATGGCGGCGAAAAGGTCTTCTACCCTTTTGAAGCGGAAAAGACGGGCGACATCCTCGAAACTCTCCTCTATCCCCAACCGTTTCAGTTCTTTCTCCAGCATCTCCCGCCCCTGAGCGATGCTCTCCTCCCTCTCCTGCCGCTTGAACCACTGACGGATCTTCTGCTTGGCGCGCGAGGTGACGACGTATCCCAGATGGGGGTTGAGCCAGTCGCGGCTAGGCCCACCCTTTTTGGTAGTGAGTATCTCCACCTGGTCGCCACTCTGAAGCCGGTAGTTGAGGGACACCAACCTGCCGTTGACTTTGGCTCCCCGGCAACGCTCCCCTATCTCCGTGTGGATGTGATAGGCGAAATCGATGGGGGTGGCTCCATCGGGGAGGTCTATGATATCTCCCTTGGGGGTGAGGACATAAACCTGCTTAGGGAAAAGGTCAGTCTTGAGAGAGTCGACGAACTCCCGAGCATCCGCCAGTTCCTGCCGCCACTCCATTAGCCCTCGCAGCCAGGCTATCTTCGCCTCCAGGCTGGTGTCCCGCCCCACCTGTTCCTTGTACCGCCAATGGGCGGCGATACCTAGTTCCGCTGTCTGGTGCATCTCCCAAGTACGGATCTGAATCTCCAACGGCTTACCCTGGGAGCCCACTACAGCCGTATGGAGGGAGCGATACATATTATCCTTGGGCATGGCGATATAGTCATCGAACTCCCCCGGAATGGGCCGCCAGAGGGTGTGGACGATGCCTAAAGCGCCGTAACAATCCTTCACCTCGTCTACAATGATACGCACCCCCTGCACATCGTAGATCTCATCGAAGGAGCGTTCTTTGGTCTTCATCTTCTGGTAGATGCTGTAAATATGCTTGGGACGTCCCGTTATCTCCGCCTTTATCCCCCCTTCGGCCAGCCGCTCCTTGATAGTATCGATAATAGCGGTGATATGCCTCTCCCGGCTCCTTCTTCGCTCGGCAATGAGGTCGGCTATCTCTTGATACTTATCTGTATCCAAATACTGGAGTGCTAGGTCCTCCAACTCCCATTTCATCTGCCAGATACCCAGCCGGTTGGCCAAGGGGGCGAAGATCTCTAGCGTCTCTTGGGCTATCTTCCTCTGCTTCGAGGGGGGCAAGGCCTCAAGAGTACGCATGTTATGGAGTCTGTCGGCCAGTTTGATGAGCACTACCCGAACATCATCTACCATGGCCAGGAACATCTTGCGCAGACTCTCTGCCTCTTCTTCCTCCAGACTTTCCCAGGTTATGCGACTCAATTTGGTGACCCCGTCGACCAGCCTGGCTACTTCTTCACCGAACTCCTGGCGGATCTTCTCCAAGGGGGTCCCGGTATCCTCTGGCACATCGTGCAAAATCGCCGCGGCGATAGTAGCCGGGTCTAAACGGAGATCGGCCAAAAGGGCGGCCGTCTCCAAAGAGTGTTGAACATAGGGCTGCCCAGAGGCCCGCATCTGACCATCGTGCGCCTGGGAAGCCACCTCGTAGGCTCGACGTATCAGCCCTGGGTCGCATTGAGGGTAATACTCTTTCACTTCCTCGATTAAGCTCTCGATCTCCATCTCTCTTCTAGTATATCTCACCAAGGTAGATTCTGCAACAGATCAAATAGGAGGAAGGTATCCTTCCCTGGGAAGGGGCAATAATATATAATAGAGGGCGAAGAGGCTCTAAGGGGTATAGATGAAACCGATAATCATCGGCGTGGCGGGGGGTACCGGCTCCGGGAAGACCACCGTTTCTGTGGCTATCTTGGAGCGAGTAGGGAGAGAACGGATCACCTACATCCAACATGACTCCTACTACAAGGATCTAAGCCACTTGCCTCTTGAGGAGCGCCATAAGATCAATTTCGATCACCCTGACGCCTTAGATACCAACCTCCTGGTAGAACACCTCAAACGGTTGCAAGCCGGCTCCCTCATCGAAGTACCGATTTACGATTTCACGATCCATACGCGAAAGGGAGAGACGAGGAGAGTGGAGCCAAGAGCGGTGACCCTGGTAGAGGGGATACTCATCTTCGCCGATAAGGCTCTAAGAGATCTCATGGACGTAAAGATCTTCGTAGATACCGATGCCGACATCCGTTTCCTAAGGCGTCTCCAGCGGGATATAACTGAGCGAGGACGGACCATGGAATCGGTCATCCGCCAATATCTAGAGACGGTACGCCCTATGCATCTGGAGTTCGTGGAGCCCAGCAAGCGCTACGCGGATATCATCATCCCCGAGGGAGGCTTTAACATCACAGCCATAGATATGGTGGTGGCCAGGGTGGAGGCGATGGTGGGGGAGAGGGCTGGTTAACCGAACAGGATCTCCGTCGATGATACATTTTCGGTTCGCTTCCCTCAGTCAGGTTTGAGGTTCAGCATGGAGATCATTGGCCGGCTTGTCAAAAACGCATCTTGGTTGGTTTTGGCTCAAGCCATTGCTCGTGCAGTGGGTTTCGCCTATGCTCTGGTTCTCGCGCGCTTTCTAGGCGGCGTGGGTTTTGGCCAATATTCCGTGATCTTCACCGTTATAGGGTTTTTCTCCGTAATCGCTGAAGGTGGCATCACTACTTTGATCATGCGTGATGTGGCTCGGAACAAAGAGGTTGCACGAGGCTATATGAGCATCGGCTTAGTCCTATCCTTAGGTCTCGGCCTTATCTCTTACCTAACATTGATGGGCGCAGTCGCTCTACTGCAGTATCCAAAAGATATAAGTCAGCTGATCATGCTCGCCGGTATCTCCCTAATAATTAACAACATATCAGGGGTTTTCATCTCTCTCTTCAACGCCTTCGAAAGGATGAAAATACCCGCACTCCTTTCTATAGTAACCTCCCTCACCATTTTGGCTACTGGCATCTCGCTATTGCTCAATGGGTTCGGTTTGAAAGCGACCGTCTATGCGGTGATCACGGCTAGTTTGGTTCAGTTACTGGTCAGTGGATACCTCACCACCAAGACCATGGCCCTTCCCTCTTTGTCATTCTTGACTTCCAAGGGAACGGAACACCTTTTCTCCGAGGCCCTTCCTTATGGTTTGAGAGCATTTCTCAATATCATCTACCTCAAGATAGCCATAGTAATACTCTCCAAGATGACACACTTCGGAGAGGTGGGCAATTATAGTGCTGCTTACAAAATTCTCGAAGTCCTATTTGCTGGCATCGCCATAGTAAATTTGGTACTCTTTCCCCTCACATCGAGTCTGCATCTCTCTTCTAAGGAGAAACTAAGGTTCTTGTTCGAAAAATACACCCTCTACGCCCTGGTTCTCAGTCTACCGGGCTTAGCCATACTCATCTACTTCAGCAAGGAGGTTCTAACTCTCTTATATGGGGCTCAATTTGAAGGTGCTACAAGTATGTTACGGTTGTTGATAGTGGCGCTAGCGATCATGTACGCTAACGCTCCTCTTAGTAACCTAGTACTCTCAAGCGACATGCAGAGGAGAGTACTTGCTCTGTCGGTATTAACCGCAGGCTCTAATGTCCTCCTAAACTTGCTTCTCATATCCAGATTAGGCGGCGAGGGGGCGGCTTTGGCAACCATCGGCTCGGAACTCATAACCACTATCCTATTCTATAGGCTGGTCAGGTGGTATCTTGGTAAAACAACCTTCCTAATAAATATTATCAAACCTAGTGTTAGTGTTCTTCTCGCCTCAACGGTCATGGTGATGGTCGCGCCTCTCTCCTTAATCCTGGGATTCATCGCTTTCCTTCTTACATACATACTCCTGTTGCTGATGTTAAGGGTCTTTTCTTCCGAGGACAGAGATCTTATAAGCCGTGCGTTTCGGTATTTTGTGGTCAAGGCAGAGCCTGCAACCCTGAAGTAAGTGCTTCTTTCTGATTTCTTTGCCGAATGTCGCTAGTTGGCTGATGCGGAGAGCCCTGCCTATTGCGCTATCAACCTGCCATAGGCAGGGCAACGAAACTCCAAAGAGGGGTAAGGTGATTGACTTAAGCGTGGTGATCCCAACCCACAATGTGTCCAGTGGCGGCTCAAGCACCGCAGGGTACAACCCACTCCGGCGAACCTGGGTGGCCTGCCCCTGCCTTATACGTAGGTTGTGGTTGTGAGCGAGCAGCGATTCCCTGATACGTTCTCAAGTACTGGCTGCCCTATATGCGACTGCTCGGTGTCTGTTCCCATCTTTATCAAGAGCGGTTACACGATTGCACGTTGTACGGCGTGCAATACACTACACTTGAGTCCGATTCCATCCGATGAAGTTTTGCAGGCGCACTATCAGGACCCCGGTTATTTTAGCGGGCCAGAAGAGCAGGGTTATTGCAACTATGCAGATATGAAAAAGGCGCTTGTACCACACTTCAAGCGTCGCCTTCGCACTATTAACAACTACTTTCCGTCACGAGGGCACTTGCTAGATTTTGGCTGCGCGGCCGGCTATTTTCTCGAAGTTGCACAGGCCGATGGTTGGCAAGTTGCGGGTGTGGAACTTGCACAAGAAATGGCACACCAAGCATCGCAAAGCCTGGGAGAACCGATTGTTACCTCCATAAATGATCTGGCTGGCGATTCTTTCGATGTGATAACCTTGTGGGAAGTAATTGAGCACCTGCCGCGTCCACTGACCGAATTACACCGTCTGCGCGAACGGCTGAGGCCGGGCGGACTGTTAATGTTGTCCACGCCAAATACTGGTCATTGGCAGGCCCAAAGCGAACCAGAGGCCTGGCAAGGATATCGTCCCCCATGGCATCTGATCTTCTTCACGGCCCATACACTTGAAGACACTTTGCAGAGAGCCGGCTTTGAGCACATTAGCATCCGCGGAGTTGCGCCCTTACCACCATTCCCAAGTTGGTTGCGTCATATTACTGCCCCACTTCAGCGAGGGCTGGCTACTGGTCGGGCCCGGCCATGGCCTCTGGCCCTGTTCACCTGGCGCGCGATCCGTGTATTCGGCTGGGGCTGGCAACGGCTCTTCCAGCCCAGAGTGGATGTTTTCGCCACTCTCGAAGCCGTGGGGTTTCGATCACTATGATTCGCGTTCTGTTTATCGCCCGCTACCGCGATGCCACAATGGATCGTAAGATCGCGCTGATGGCTCAAAATACTGATCTGACCATCTGGCAGATCAAGCCTAGCTTTTGGCGGGACGAATTGCTGCAAATCGGGCAATTCACTTCAGATGTTACAGCGTGGCGGCAGATTGCCATCCCGCTGGTCGGCCGTCCAAACGATCCGCACCGGACAATCTACCGTACACTGACTTTCGCATTGCGTCGCTTCCATCCCCATATCATTCATGCCGAAGAAGAACCCGACAGCTTATCCGCCTTGCAGATTACGCTGGCCCGTGCTTTGTGGGCTCCTCAAGCACGGCTCATCCTATACACTTGGCAAAACATCAACCGGCCGAAGAGGTGGTATGTGAAGAGCGTGATGCGCACAACCTTGCGCGCTGCCGATAGCATCCTTTGCGCCAACCAGGAAGCAGTAGACATGCTGAGGCAACAGGGTTATCGAGGACACGCGATGGTGCTGCCTGCTATTGGTGTGGATACGCGAGTCTTTGCACCCTGTGCTGACCGCCCGGAAAACAGGCCCGGCTTTGTTGTGGGCTACATCGGGCGATTGGTGCCGGAAAAAGGGATTGACTTGTTGATCGAAGCAATTCCGCTTATAGGTGGAAATGTCCGACTATCGATTATGGGAGGCGGTCCTTACCGGCCGACTCTGGAAGAAAAAGCGCGTATTGTCAACGTGAGCGACCAGGTGGAGTTCATTCCCCCCGTGCCCCCCTCTCAAGTCGGTCGCCAGATGTGCGCCTTGCATGCGCTAGTGCTACCCTCGCGCACGACACCTGTCTGGAAAGAGCAATTTGGACGGGTGCTAGTTGAAGCTATGGCTTGCAAAGTGCCGGTCATCGGCTCGGATTCCGGGGCTATCCCCGAAGTGATCGGTGCCGCCGGCTTAATCTTCCCTGAGGGCAACGCGGCGGCGCTGGCTGATTGTATCCGTCGCCTGATCGAGTGGCCCACTCTTCGCCATGATCTGGCCGAACGCGGATACACGCGCGCTAAGCGTTTTTATAGTCAAGAGCATATCGCTGAACAAACCGCTGATTTTTACCGGCAAGTAACGAGACGGCAATTGCCTCGACAATGAGTCAAATTTGGGGTTGCGGGCGGAGATGCAAGCACGGGGACTCAGGCGGGCAAGCCGCTTCACCTGGGAAGAGACAGCACGACGGATAGCCAAAGTCTATGAGGAGATGAAATGAGAATTTGCATTGATGCTTCCCCCGCTGTCCACCACCGCGCCGGGCTAGGGCGTTATACGCAAGAGTTGGTAACGGCGCTGATGACGATTGATACCGAGAACGAATACGTTGCCTTCTACAACCGCCCATCCGAGGCTCAGGTTGACCCACCCCTCGGCTGCCTCCCTCACCTGGCCACCAACCTACCCAATAAGCCCTGGCGGATGAGTGTGCTACTGGCCCAGTTCATGCACCTCCCACAGGACCGCCTCTTCCCCGGCGTTGACCTATTCCACGCCACCGATCACCTCTTGCCTCGACTCTCCCAGGTAAAGAGTGTCTTCACGCTGCACGACCTGGTCTTCCGCTTCTATCCAGAGACACATATGCCTTTGAACCGCTGGTTCTTAACCCTGATGATGCCTCGCTTCTTACAAGCGGCCGATGCAGTGATCGCGGTCTCGGAGTGCACCAAGCGAGACGCGATACGGCTGTACGGGGTTGATGAATCGAAGATCAGAGTGATCTACGAGGGAGTGAACCCCTGCTTCCGCCTCGCTCCCTCCGAAGCCATCTCAGCCGTTCGCCAAAACCACAACCTGCCGGAACATTTCATCCTCTCTGTAGGCACCATCGAGCCGCGCAAGAACCTGAATACTCTTCTCGCGGCGTACCGTGCGCTCAGGCACCGGGGAGCCGAATTCAAACTGGTGATCGTGGGCAAAAAGGGGTGGCTGTACCAGGGTTTCTTCCGAATGTTGCACGAACTGGGCCTGGAGGACGAGGTCATCTTCCCTGGCTTTGTCCCTGACGATGATCTACCTGCCCTTTACAGTGCTGCTGACCTCTTCGTCTTCCCCTCTTTGTACGAAGGTTTCGGCTTACCACTTCTAGAGGCGATGGCCTGTGGAACGCCTGTTGTCACTTCTGATGTCTCCTCACTGCCAGAGATCGTCGGCGATGCCGCCATAACTGTCGATCCCCACAAGGCGGAGGAACTGGCTGAGGCCATCCTGCGTATCCTAGAGGATCCAGTGCTTAGGGTGAGGCTGCAAAACAAAGGGTTGGCCAGGGCGAAGATCTTCTCTTGGGAGGATACCGCCAAAAAGACGCTTGAAATCTATGAAGACGTTTTCGCAGACCGCCGCTTGTGATGTTTGGCTCATTGTGAGCAGTGAATGAATCAGAGGTACAGTGATGCGCATCGGCATCGACGGACGGTATATCCAGGATCATTTCCCCGGCATTGGCCGCTACACCTACAACCTCGTCCAGGCTCTAGCCAAGGCCGCGCCAGAGGATAGTTTTGTCCTCCTTCACAACCCCAAGTTAGTCAATACGCGTTACGATCTAGAAACTCTGCAAAGCCCTAACTTGGAGATAGTGGCCATTGAGGTTCCTACCTTTTCCTTGGCTGAGCAATGGCGGTTGCCTTCCATCGTTCGGGGCTTGCGGCTGGA
>CAZERB010000002.1:0-19634 GCA_964514645.1 uncultured Anaerolineales bacterium | reverse complement strand
TTTCCTTGGCTGAGCAATGGCGGTTGCCTTCCATCGTTCGGGGCTTGCGGCTGGATCTCTTCCATTCGCCCTACTACCTCAAACCCTACCTCTTGCCTTGCCCCTCCGTGGTCACCATCTATGACCTGATCCCCAGACTATACCCCGAATATGTCTCCCCCGGGGCACGTGTTATCTTCGAGATGGCTATCCGCTTAGCCATAGTCACCTCTAGGCTAGTCATCTCTGTTTCCCAGTCGGCCAAGGAAGACCTGGTTCGCCTCCTTGGGGTCCCACCATCTAAGGTTTGGGGCACCCCCCTGGGCGTTGATTCGCAGTTTAAGCCTGTGAATGAAAAGGCCATCTTTAACCTCCGACAAAAGCACGATTTGCCGGGGGGTTACATCCTCTACCTGGGGACCAACAAGCCCCATAAGAACTTGGTACGTTTGGTGGGGGCCTTCGCCAAAGCCAAAACCGAGCGAAAATTGGTCTTGGCTGGGAAAGAGGATCCCCTCTATAGTGAAGCACACGAAGTAACAAAACAACTTGGCCTGCAAGACCGAGTGGTTTTCTTAGGCCAGGTTTCCGAGGATGACCTGCCGGCGCTTTATAGCGGGGCTGCGCTTTTCGTCTTCCCCTCCCTCTACGAGGGATTCGGCCTGCCCCTCTTGGAGGCGATGGCCTGTGGGGTGCCAGTGATCTCTTCCTCCACCTCCTCGCTGCCGGAGATCGCAGGCCAGGCAGCGGTTATGGTTGACCCCCTGGATCTCTCCCAGTTGGCGAGGGCTCTAGAGCGTGTCTTAGGAGATAGCAACCTCAGGGCTTCTATGCGCGAGGAGGGCCTCGAGCAAGCGGCCCAGTTCTCGTGGGAAAGGACAGCAAAAGAGACCTTAGCAGTCTACCATCAGGTGTTAAGTCGGTGAAACTACTACATATCTACAAGGATTATTACCCTGTGCTGGGAGGCATCGAGAACCATCTTCGGCTCTTGGCCGAAGGGCTGGCCAAGCGGGGGTTAGAGGTGACGGTCCTAGTCACCAATCTGACCGGAGAGACCACGACCCTGGAGATGAATGGGGTGAGGGTCATCAAGGCCGGAAGGCTGGCTACCTTAGCCTCCACCCCCTTAAGCCTCTCCTTGCCCCTTATAGTTCGCCGCCTGAAGCCCGACATCGCCCATCTCCATTTCCCCTACCCTTGGGGCGAGTTAGCCCATCTCTGGCTAGGCAGGGCCAGGCGAACGGTCATCACCTATCATAGCGACATCGTCCGCCAGAGGAGCCTACTTAGATTTTACGAGCCTTTCCTCTGGCGCCTCCTAACCAAAGCCGACCGCATCATCGCCTCTAGTGACCATTATCTTGAAGGCTCCTTCTATCTAAGCAGACACGCGGACAAATCTGCGGTAATCCCCTATGGTATCGACCTTAAGCGCTTCAATTCCTTGCCAACCTATGCAGAGACGATAAGGGAAAGGCATGGTTCTCCTCTTCTCCTCTTCGTGGGGCGGCTCCGTTATTACAAAGGGCTCCAATACCTGTTGGAGGCTATGCGAGATATTGAGGCCAGGCTCTTAATAGTGGGCAAGGGGCCTATGGAAAAGGAATGGCTTAACCTGACCACAGAACTGGGCTTGGCGAAAAGGGTGACCTTCATGGGAGAGGTGCCCGAGGAGGAGTTGCCTCTCTACTACCACGCCTGTGATATATTCGTGCTCCCTGCATCAGAGCGGAGTGAAGCCTTCGGCATCGTGCAATTGGAAGCCATGGCTTGCGGCAAGCCGGTTATCTGCACAGAGTTGGGCACGGGTACCAGTTATGTAAATATCCATGGCTTGACGGGCCTAGTGGTACCCCCACGGGATCCCGCGGCCTTGGCGGGGGCGATAGAGCGGCTATTGAGCGACCGGGGACTACGGGAAGAGATGGGGCGACGGGCTAAGAAGCGGGTCGAAAAGGAATTCTCCCACGAGAAGATGATCAATAGCACGCTAGCCCTCTATGAAGAGGTGCTCTCGACTTGATTTTCAGGTTGGCGGGGGGTATGATAATGGAACGATGAAGGCTTTGGTTACCGGCGGCGCAGGCTATATCGGCTCCCACCTAGTGGATAGGCTCCTCGCCGATGGAAACGAGGTAGTCGTCCTGGATGACCTCTCCGTGGGCAAACTGGCCAACGTTAAGCATCATCTAGAGGATAGGCGGTTTCAGTTCATCGAGGGGAGCGTTCTCGACCGATCCCTGGTGAGGGAAGCCCTCCATGGCTGTGGCCTGATCTTTCATCTGGCGGCTGTAGTGGGCATCCCCTATATCATCGATGACCCCTTGCGAGGGATCGTCACCAATGTGGTGGGCACGGAG
This sequence comes from uncultured Anaerolineales bacterium, assembly GCA_964514645.1. GTDB lineage: Bacteria > Chloroflexota > Anaerolineae > UBA7937 > UBA7937 > UBA7937. The sequence goes on along the minus strand of CAZERB010000002.1, from coordinate 17,292 downwards.
GTGGTCCTTGAGGCGGCGAATGAGGTCGGTTGTCGTTTCGTCTTCGCCTCCACCTCGGAGATATACGGCAAGAGCGAGAAGGTGCCACTCTCTGAGGAGGGTGACAGGCTCTTGGGCTCAACCAGGATCTCCCGCTGGTCTTACTCTACAGCCAAGGCCCTAGACGAGCATCTGGTCCTGGCCTACCATCAAAAGAGGGGGTTGCCCGCTATCATCCTCCGCTATTTCAACTCCTATGGGCCACGCCTTGACCCCCAAGGGTACGGGAGCGTGGTCGCCAAGTTCATCTGCCAGTCGTTGAGGGGAGAGCCCATTACCGTTCATGGCGATGGGCAGCAGACCCGCTCCTTCACCTATATCGAGGACACAGCGGAGGGGACGGTTCTCGCGGCTAAATGGGAGGAGGCGAACGGCGAGGTCTTCAATATCGGGCGGGAGGAGGAGACGACCATCCTCCAATTGGCCGAGATGGTAAAAAGGATCACGGGCTCTTCCTCCCAGATCATCTTCGTCCCTTATGATGATCTCTACGGCTCTCATTTCGAGGATCCCCGACGCCGCCTTCCAGACACGAGTAAGGCGGAGCGGCTACTAGGCTTCAAGGCTCAAGTGCCCTTGGCCGAGGGCTTGAAAAAGACGGTAGCCTGGTTTAGAGAGATTTGCCCACAGCAGGGCAGGAGGGAAGTTTGAGGGTTCTTATCACCGGTGGAGCGGGCTTCTTGGGTTCGGCTTTGGCCAATCATCTGGTCAGAGAGGGGCACCGCGTCTGGGCCCTCGATGACCTGAGTGCCGGAGACCCGGCCTCCTTGTATAAGGACGTCTCCTTCACCCGCGGGGATGTCAGGGATATACCCCGGCTCTGGACGCTACTTAAAGGTATGGATTGCGTCTATCATCTGGCGGCCAGGGTCTCGGTGTCAGAGTCGATATTGTACCCCGTGGAGTATAACGATGTGAATGTAGGGGGAACGGTAAGCCTCATGACCGCAGCCCGGGATGCGGCTATCAAGCGGGTGGTCTTCGCCTCATCGGGGACGATCTACGGGGAGCAAAAAGAGCAACCCATCAAAGAGACAGCCCGCCCCAACCCCCCAAACCCATACGCCGTAACTAAGATAGCGGCCGAATATTATCTCTCCGCTATGGGGGCCCTCTATGGGATAGAGACGGTGATACTGAGGATATTCAACGCCTACGGGCCAGGTCAAGCCGCGCCACCCTCCCATGCCCCGGTGATACCCCAATTCGTTCGCCAGGCCTTGAGCGGGGGGTCGGTGGTCATCTTCGGGAAGGGCGAACAGACTAGGGATTTCGTCTATGTGGATGATGTAGTGCGGGCCTTGGTCGCTGCGGCCACGGCCCAGGCTCAAGGGTTGATAATCAATATCGGTGCCGGGCGAGAAGTGAGCGTCAAGGGGCTGGTGAGAGGACTGGAAGAGATATTGGGGCGTCGAATGCCTTCCCTTTTCAGCACTGCGCAAGATGGTGGTGTCTCTCGCATGAGGGCCGACATCAGCCTAGCCCAAAGGGTATTGGGCTTCACCCCCCAGGTAACCATAGAAGAAGGGTTGAAGATGATGGTGGCCCATTACCAGAGGTTCCTCAAAGGGGAGACAGCCCGAAGAACGAAATAGATGCAGACTAGACTGGCTCTTTTCTGCGACAAGATAATAGAGGCGGGCTGGCTGGTGGCAGCCATGGCCGTGCCCCTCTTCTTCAACATCTACAGCAGTCGGGTCTTTGAGCCCGATAAACTCACCCTCCTACGCTCCATCACCCTGGTAATGTGCCTAGCCTGGGCGATCAAGGCCCTGGAGGGAGGGGTTGCAAGGGAGAGGATAGCAGGTTTCTTCTCCTTGCCCCTGGTGATACCCACCTTGATCTTGGTGGGGGTTTACCTTTTGACCACCGCCTCCTCTATCGTCCCCAGGGTTAGCCTCTGGGGCTCCTACCAGCGGCTGCAAGGGAGTTACACGACACTTTCTTATGTAGTCATCTTTTTCTTGACCCTCCTAACCCTGAAGAGTCGCCGGCAACTCGACCGCTTGGTTACGGTTATGGTTATCGTCAGCCTGCCGGTGGCCCTTTACGGCATCGTGCAGCACTTCGAACTAGACCCCCTGCCTTGGGTCGGGGATGTCACTTATCGCGTCGCTTCCAGCATGGGGAACTCTATCTTTGTGGCCGCCTATCTCATCATGGTCGTCCCCTTGACTCTGGGAAGGTTTGTCACCACCTTCCAAACCTTTTGGGAAAAAGCCCCTCCCTCGGCGAAGGGAACCATCGTCACTTCTCGGCAGAGGGGAACCTACACCTTCCTTCTTTTGCTCCAGGCCCTCGCTCTTCTCTACTTCTTCTCCTATCTGATCTTCTTCCTCTCCGATGTGAATTACATAGCAGGAGGGACAAGTTTCGCCCTTCTCTGGGGCTTTCTAGCCCTCTTTCTGCTCTCGATACCCCTTCTCTCCTCGCTCTCCTCTCGATGGGGCGCTATCCCGACTCCGCTTCAGGTGGCTAAATACCTCTTCCTCCTTGTCGCCCAGGGGCTGGCTCTTGCTTACTCCCTGCTCCTGATCTTCAAGTTAAATCACCTGGTCTATCGAGGGGAGTTGGGGCTGGAACTTTTAGCCCTGGGAGGAGGGATGCTCCTCTTTGTCGTCTCCTTTTGGTTCGCCTTTCAAGAAGAGGCGCTGATCCCCCACCTTTGGGGAGCCTTATACACCTTTCTCCTCACCCTGCAGTTGGCCTGTATCATCTTCACCCAGAGCAGAGGCCCTCTCCTCGGTCTTCTAGTGGGGCTCTTCGTCTTCATATCCATCTTCGCCGTGAAAAGGCGGATAGCCTGGCTCTGGTTGGGGGCTTTGGGCTTGGCCTTGGCAGGTATCCTCTTTCTCCTCCTTTTCAACCTGCCGAATACCCCCTTGGCCTTCATGCGGGAACTGCCCTTCATTGGCCGCTTGGGCCGGGTCTTCGAGACAGAGTCGGGCACGGGGAAGGTGAGGGTTCTGATCTGGGAAGGGGCTTTAGAGTTAATCGCCCCTCACGAGCCTTTAGGCTTGCCGCCAGACAGCCTGGATAGGCTTAACACCTTTCGTCCCCTCATCGGCTACGGGCCAGAGTCGATGTACGTGGCCTTTACCAAGTTCTACCCCCCGGAACTGGGACATTATGAGGCCCGGAATAGGATACCCGATCGCTCTCACAACGAGACCTTCGACACTTGGGTGACCACGGGTCTCCTTGGCTTTCTAGCCTACATCTTCCTCTTCGGCAGCCTCTTCTATTACGGCTTCAAATGGCTAGGTTTCATCAGCACTCCAAGTGAAAGAAGCGTTTATGTCACCCTTTGGTCGATCGGTGGTTTTCTGGGGGCCCTGGCACCTCGACTATTGGAGGGCACCTGGCGGCTTTCGGGAGTGGGACTGGCGGTAGGGCTAGTGAGCGGACTATTGGCCTATCTGGTAGTCCAAGGCTTCTCCAACAAGGCTAAAGAGACGAACCCCTATGACCTGCTCTTGGTGGCTCTTCTCTCGGCTATCGTGGCCCATTTCGTAGAGATCCACTTTGGGATAGCCATCGCCGCCACGAGAACTTACTTCTGGCTCTTCGCCGCTCTGTTAGTCATAACCGGATACCCTCTTTTGGAGGCCACAACCTCCGAAGCAAAACCTCTTTCTACGTCGAAAATCAACCCTGGGCGAAAGCGGGGGAAGAAAAGAGAAATCCCAGAAACTGCTCCCAAGTCGTTCCTGCTGGAAAGGTTTGCCCCCTTCCTCCCCTATTCTCTCCTCGTGGCCTTTCTCCTGATCACCATGGTTTTCGACTTCCTGATCCCCGGCTTTGATCCCGCTGCTAAGGGGTTCAGCATCCCTTGGCTTTTCTTCCTCACCTGGGCCTTAGCCACCTGTTTCATTTTTGCCAAGGTGGCGAACGAAGCGGCCTCCCAGGACAGGAGTCCATTGCTCCCTTTTCTCTCTTGTGGCCTTATCTCCTTGGCTCTCCCTTTAATATTTGCTTTAACTCTGAAGAGGATAGTGAGCATCACTCCCTCTGCGACCACCATAGGGGAGGTGATAGGTCTGGCCTGGAGAGGGACAGGGACAGTGATGATATATTACCTGGCCACATTTGGGCTACTCTTCTTGCTCGCCCTGGCGTTGATGCGAGAGGGAGAGCAAGCCTTCGCTCCAGCCTCCTGGCCTCGAAGGGCCCTCTACCCCCTCTTTCTGCCTTTGGTGGCTGTTCTTATCCTTACTACCAATATAAACCCCATCCGGGCCGATACCATCTATAAGCAAGGCCTGGAATGGGATCACCGCCAGCAGTGGGACGCCAGCATAGCCATCTACGAGGAGGCGATCAAACTAGCCCCGAACGAGGATTGGTACTACATCTTCCTGGCCCGCTCCATCTTGGAGAAGGCGAAGGCTGCTCCTGAGGCTACGGCGCAACCGTCCTTCGAACCTCGTACCCTTGAAGAACTGTTCAGCCTGACCCCAGAAGAGATAGCCGGGTTGGACAGAGAGAGGCTCCTGATGAGCAGCCAAGTGGTTCTAGAGAAAGCGAGGGCTATCAACCCCTTAAATACCGATCATCTAGCCAACTTAGGACGAATCTACAACGTCTGGGGTGGATTGACGAAAGATCCAGAAGAGCGAGAAGAGAGGTTGCAGCAGGCCCTAAACTATTACCAGGAGGCCACAACTTTAAGCCCCCATAACGCCCAGCTCATCAACGAGTGGGGGCAGACCTACCAGGCCCTGGAGGATTACGAGAAGGCCAGCGCCAAATTCCAGGAATCTTTGGCTCTAGACCAGGAATATGGCGAGACTTACCTACTCCTGGTCGATACTTACGCCACTCAGGCCCACCAAGAGGCCATGCTCACCGCCTCCGAAGAGGTCAAAGAGCATATCAATTTGGGCTACTCCAATATTCAAAAAGGGAACCTGGAGGGGGCTATTCAAGAGTTTCTGGCGACTGTAAAGTTAAGTGACGATTTCGGAACTCGTAGCCGGTTGGCTTTGCTCTTTTACCAGATGGGGCGTTTGGACGAGGCCCTAGCCCAGGCTCAGTTGGCTAGAGACCTGTCCAGCCCCACCGAGCAGCCCTTCTGGGACGCTCTCATCGCCTATTGGGAGAGTTAGATGGGCAATCTGCTTCTCGTATTCGCTACCGCCTTGGCCCTAGCCGTGGGGGTCACACCTCTCTTCCGGCAGGTAGCCGCCCGTACGGGGATGGTAGATCGGCCCGAGCCTCGCAAACTCCACCTCACCCCCATGCCGCTCCTTGGAGGAGTGGCCCTCTACCTAGCCTTCATCGTAGCCCTTCTCCTCTTCGGCGAACGGCGTTATATATCGGAGTTGATCGGCATCCTGGTGGGCGCCACCTTGGTCTCCTTCCTAGGGATCTGGGATGATCGTTGGGGGACGAGGCCCCTTCTCAAGTTAGGGGGTCAAAGTCTAGCCGCCACCCTCCTCTTTCTCTCCGGGGTCCAGGTCGCTTTTCTCCATAACCCTATCCTCAATTTTGGGGTGACCCTCCTTTGGGTGCTGGGCATCACCAACGCCCTCAACCTCCTGGACAACATGGATGGCCTCTCAGGAGGGATAGGGGCGGTAGCCGCAGCCTTCTTTCTCCTCCTGGCAGCCTTGAACGGTCAATACCTGGTGGGCAGTCTGGCCGCCGCCTTGTTAGGGGCCTGTCTCGGTTTCCTCTACTACAATTTGAATCCGGCTACCATATTCATGGGGGATGCCGGCAGCCTCTTTCTGGGCTTCGTCCTGGCGGCGGTGGGGATAAAACTCCGCTTTCCCGGCCACCCAGATAAGATCACCTGGATGATCCCGGTCATCGTCCTGGGCATCCCCATCTTCGACACCACGCTAGTTGTCATCTCCCGCCTCAGGCGGGGGCTCAACCCCATCACTAACCCGGGAAAGGATCACCTCTCCCACCGCTTAGTGAAGATGGGGCTTTCCCAGAGGGAAGCGGTGATGGCTTGCTACCTCTTCTGTGGCGCCTTGGGGGTTATAGCCACCTTCATTATGCAAGCCGGGCTGGTGGAGGCTTATATCCTGGGGGGGAGCGTGGCCCTAGCCGGACTCTTCGGATTGGTGAGGCTAGAGCGGGTAGAGTTGGATGAGCCGCGGAGGTAGCTATGTTCAATCAACTGAAGGGAAAGATCGAAACGAAGAAGGCCCACATCGTAGTCATCGGACTAGGGTATGTGGGCCTGCCCTTGGCGGTGGAGTTCGCCAGGAGTGGCTTTCGGGTGACAGGACTGGATGTAGATGAGGAGCGGGTGGCATCTGTTGGTGCGGGCAAGAGTTACATCGGCGATGTCCCTTCCGAAGATATCTCAGAGCAAGTAAAGCGAAGGAGACTCACCGCCACGGTCGACTACAATCTTCTCCAGGAGACGGATATCATCTTCATCTGCGTCCCTACCCCTTTCACCGATGCCAAGGCCCCGGATCTCTCGTATATCATCGCCGCTTCCGAGGGGATCGCCAAGCGGCTGACTCCTGGACAGTTGGTGGTCCTAGAGAGCACCACCCATCCCGGCACCACTGAGGAGGAGGTATTGCCCCTGCTTGAATCCTCAGGTCTAAAGGTGGGCGAGGAGTTCTTTCTCGCCTTTTCCCCCGAGCGGGTCAACCCCGGAGACCGAGAGCACACGGTGAAGAACACCCCCAAGGTGGTGGGGGGAGTCACTCCCCGGTGTGCAGAGTTGACCAGGCTTCTTCTCTCCACCATCACGCCAGAAGTGCATCTCGTCTCCTCCCCCCGGGCGGCAGAGATGACCAAACTATTGGAGAACATCTACCGCAGCGTCAACATCGCCCTCATCAACGAACTGGCCAAACTGTCCGAACTGATGGGGATAGATATCTGGGAAGTGATCGAGGCCGCCAGCACAAAACCGTTCGGGTTCATGCCTTTCTATCCCGGGCCTGGCGTGGGTGGACATTGCATTCCGGTAGACCCGTATTTCCTCTCCTGGAAGGCGAGGGAATACGATTTCTACACCAAATTCATCGAGTTAGCCGCCGAGGTGAACCAGAGCATGCCCTACTTCGTCTGTAATAAGATCGGCGATGCCCTCAATAGACGAGGGAAAACCTTACAAGGGGCTAAGATCATGATTTTGGGAGTGGCTTTCAAGAAGGACGTGGATGACGCCCGGAATTCGCCAGCCAGGAGAGTGATCGAACTACTCTTGGCGAGCGGCACGACGGTGAATTACAGCGACCCCTACATTCCATTCTTTCCCGTGGGGCCTGACCTCTTCCATCCAGGGGAGTTGACCTTGGAATCAATGCCCCTCTCCAAGGAGCTCCTAGAGGAGCAAGATTGCGTGGTCATCGTGGCGGGACATAGTCTCTACGATTACGCCTGGATAGTGGCCCACGCTCCCCTTATAGTGGACACGGTCGATGCTACAAAGTATGTGACCAGCAACCGAGATAAGATCGTGAGGATCGGGGTTCCCTCTAAAGGAAGGGAGGGGGTACAGAGTGGTGCGACGAAGTAAGCCGAAGCGGCTATCAACCATATTTTTGATTTCGCTGGTCGGGCTTTCTCTACCTGTTCTCACCTCTTGCGGAAGGGCGAAACCTGCGCCGCAGCGGTATGATGCCCCACCGCCCATGAGCATCGACACAGGGAAGAGCTACCATGCCACCATCAAGACGGAAAAAGGCGATATCAGACTCCTCCTCTTCGATGACGAGGCCCCTATGACGGTGAATAACTTCGTCTTTTTGGCGCGCCAGGGTTTCTACGACAGCTGCACCTTCCATAGAGTGATCCCTGGCTTTGTGGCTCAGGCTGGCGACCCCACGGGCACGGGTAGTGGTGGACCAGGCTATACCTTCCCCGATGAGTTCAGCCCTTCCCTCAGCCACGACTCGGCCGGTATCCTTTCCATGGCCAACGCGGGGCCCGATACGAACGGCAGCCAGTTCTTCATCACTTACGCTCCCCAGCCCCATCTCAATGGCCGCCATTCCATATTTGGCAAAGTGGTAGATGGGATGGAGGTGCTCCTCTCCCTCGCACCTCGAGACCCCGTCGCTGACCCCGACGCGCCCCCAGGGGATGAGATCCGCACCATCGTTATCGAGGAGGAGTAGGCCGGTGGAGAAAACCTCGGTAAAAGGCCCCTTTCCTACGATGGTCAAGCGGTTTCTGGCGTTCCTCTTGGCGTTCTCCATCACGGTGTTCATCTTTCTCTTCCGTGACCACCTGGCCGGCTATGAGAAGTACGGGTATTTAGGCGTTTTCCTGATCAACCTCCTGGGCAGCGGTACCGTGATCCTGCCCGTACCCGCCCTTCTGGTGGTTTACCTAGGAGGGGGGGTCTGGAACCCTCTCCTAGTGGGGCTGGTAGGTGGGTTGGCTAGTGCCCTGGGGGAACTCACGGGGTATCTCCTCGGTTACAGCGGCCAGGGGCTCATCGAGAACCAAGCCCTCTATAAACGAATGGAGGGTTGGATGAAGAGGAACGGCTTTCTTACCATCCTCATCCTCTCCATCATCCCCAACCCGGCCTTCGATATAGCGGGCATGGCGGCGGGAGCGTTGCGTTTCCCCCTGAGGTTGTTTCTTCTCTCCGCCTTCATCGGCAAGAGCGTTAAGATGATAGCCCTGGCCTACGCCGGTTTCTACTCCCTTCCCCTCGTGGAGAGGTTCATAAGATAGTAGATTCAAAGAGGCTAATGGCAGACCAAGGGCGTTGGAGTTCATGTTTGCTCTTCACATCAATGGTGGGAAAGTCCCTTGATCGTCCGGGAAATGATGGCAGCCCTCAGACTTTTGGATCGTCGCTTTATTGCACTGCTATCGTTCGGCGATAATAACAAGGTAAACGTGCCAGCATACGCAAGCCCTTCTTGTTTCAAGGAGGTTCTTCCACTATCCGAGATGCCTAGGATCTGCAAACCGGTTGACAAGAGCAACCTATCAAGTGTATAATTTTCATAGACCAATTTTTAGTCCTACGATACCATCTAGACCTAAATAGATCCTTTGAGAGTTCATTTTCCTGATAATCGAACCGAGTTTTCTGGCATCTCTAGTTTGATTTCGGTGGAAATCGGCCCCAAAGGATAACAGGAAGAGAGAAGGGCTTAAACAAAGGTTTGTTTCTCAGGGCGACGTAGCCAAGATGGATAAGGCAGGGGTCTGCAAAACCCCGATCGCCGGTTCGAGTCCGGCCGTCGCCTCTACAGAGGTGGAGCCGATAGCAGGGAGACAAAATGAGGCTATCGGCCATTTACTATCATCTCCTGGGGCGGTGGCGAAACGGCATACGCTGCGGACTTAAAATCCGCTGGAGTAACACTCCGTGCGGGTTCGAATCCCGCCCGCCCCATAAAGCACATCGTGGAATAACTGTCGAACTTGTCGTACATTCTTAGCTATCGGGCCCTCCCGTGTTCGGAGAGCCCTTTCTATTCGTACAAGAAGTCCTGCAGACTTTGAAAGAATCGATGCTAAAAACTCTGCAGATTTTGGCGAAAAGTCCTGCGGACTTGAAAAGGTCGCACTTCCGACGGGCTAACAACGGAGGTGATGAGTAGACATCTCTGTATCAAATGATCAGGAGGAAGCCAATCCGATTCAACTCAGTTCGCTGGAACGTTGAACCGATGTCGCCTGTATCTCGCAGATCTCAGAGAATTGACTGGCTACTCCTTGGTACACCTCTTGACATATGTCGAACAAGCGCAAATAAAGCCCATGGTTCTTCATATTCGGGGTGTAGCAGGCCTTGATAGGCACGTATTCCCTTATCTCTCTGAGATCCCTTACGTGGCCCAAAGCATACATCGCTAGAAAGACCGCCCCGAGGCTGCTAGTCTCAATGATTTGAGGAACAACGAGCTCTCGGCCACATACATCGGCCATAATCTGAATCCATAGAGGCGACCGCAGGAACCCGCCAGACCCTCTAACCTCTCTTATCTCCCCGGCCACCTCCTCTAAGGCGAGAAGTACGCTATACATTCGATAGGCTACCCCTTCCATGATGGCTCTGAGAAAATGTCGGCGGTCATGGCGCAGGGATAAGCCAAATAAGACCCCTCGAGCGTTAGGGTTCCAATTAGGGCTCCTCTCTCCGGTCAGATAGGGTAAAAAAATCAAGCCCTCCGAACCAACACCTACCTGGGCTGCCTCCTCATCGAGAATTTCATACCTGTCTTCTTCGGGGTAGAAACGCTCTCGAAACCATTGGTGTACCATGCCGGCATTGTTTATCGCTCCGCCCACGACCCAAGCCTCGTCAGTGAGCAGATAACACCAAGTTCTCTCCCTCTCATCCGATTTCGGCTCCTGAGAGAGAACACGGAGGGCTCCACTGGTTCCGATCGTGCAAGTTGCCTGCCCAGGCTCCACGGAACCAACGCCTAGGTTCGAAAGGGGCCCGTCTCCAGCCCCGATGATGACTAGCACGTCGGAAGCGATGCCCATGGCCTGGGCATAGCGAGGCTCTAGGCCTTCAAATACGGTAGTCGTTGCCACATGTTCCGAAAGCCTATCGGCCGTAATACCCACTATCCTGAGCGTCTCATAATCCCAATCGAGATCGCGGATATTGAAGAGGCCGGTGCCAGAGGCTATCGACCGGTCAACTAGGTATTTATTCAATAAGTTGTAGAGCACATATTCCTTAAGAGAGATAAATTTATGGGCCTTTTGATAGGCGTCTCGAAGGTTCTCGCGGATCCAAATGATCTTGGAGGCCGGATACATAGGATGGACAGGGCAACCAGTTCGTTTGTAGATTTGGTGGGTGTCGTGTTCTTCTCTAAGGCGAAGGGAACATTCCTTACTCCGCGTATCCGCCCAGATTAAGGCCTTAGTGAGGGGAACGCCCTCCCGATCCACAGCCAGGAGGCTATGAAGAGCCCCACTAAGGGACAATGCCCAGATTCCCTCTGGCGATACACGGGAGGTGAGAACAGCCCTCTTCACCGCTTCTATCACACCAGCGAAGACATCCTCAGGCTCCTGTTCACCCCACGAGGCGTGGGGTGAAAGGATAGAATAGGGGCTACTCCCTTCCCCCAGCCATTTCCCCTCCAAATCGACAACTATGCACTTACAACCGGTAGTGCCTATATCTATGCCGAGGATATATCGTCTCGAGGACAACTCCCCACCTCACTCTTTCTGCCAGTCAGTGTGAAAAACCCCCTCTTTATCGATTCGCTTATAGGTATGCGCTCCAAAGTAATCCCGCTGGGCCTGTATCAGGTTAGCGGGCAACCGTGCACTACGATAGGCATCATAGTAGGCCAAGGAGGCGCTCATGGCCGGGCAAGGGACACCAAGACCAACCGCAGTTCCAACGGCGAGGCGCCAGCCATCCTGCCGGTTCTTCACTGCCGTCGCAAATTCTGAGTCCAACAAAAGGTTCGATAAAGTGGGGTCTCGCTCAAAGGCGAGGCGAATCTTGTCCAATAACCGCGCCCGGATGATAGATCCACCCCGCCAGATGCGGGCGATCTCCCCCAGACGCAGGCCGTAGTTGTACTTGTGGCTTGCGACCTGCAAGAGGGCCATCCCCTGGGCGTAGGAGCAAATCTTTGAAGCGTAGAGGGCGGCTTCCACCACCTCGATAAACTCTTTCCGGTTGCCTTCATATTGAATCGAAGGGCCGGATAGCATCTGGGAAGCCGCCGCTCGTTCCCCCTTATATGTCGATAGGTATCGTGATTCGACCGCCGCACTAATAGTGGGGATGGGCACACCCAAGTCGAGAGCGTCCTTTAAGACCCACTTGCCCGTGCCTTTCTGCCCAGCCATATCTAGGATCATATCTATCAGTGGCTTCCCCGTCTCCTCGTCGATCTTGATGAAGATATCAGCCGTGATCTCGATGAGATAGGAGGAGAGTTCACCTCGGTTCCACTCGGCGAAGACGTCGTACAATTCCGCGGCCGACATGCCCAACGCCCGTCGTAATAGGTCGTATGCCTCGGAGATGAGTTGCATATCACCGTACTCGATGCCGTTATGGACCATCTTCACATAGTGGCCGGCGCCTCCCGGCCCCATATAGGCCAGGCACGGCTCACCATCCACCTTGGCCGCTATGGCAGCGAGGATCGGCTCTACCATATCATAAGCCTCCCGCTGACCACCGGGCATGAGGCTGGGTCCCCAGAGAGCACCGTATTCGCCCCCGGAGATGCCCATACCGATATATAGCAGCCCTAGCCCATAGAGATCCTTGGACCGGCGCTCAGTATCTTTGAAAAAGGAGTTCCCGCCGTCGATGGTCAAATCACCTGCCTGCAAATAAGGCGTAAGTTGCTCGATCAGGAGATCAACAGGCTCCCCAGCCTTGACCATAAACATGATCTTTCGAGGAGCCTTTAGTGACTGAACGAACTCTTCGATGGAATAGGTGGGCAGGATGTTCTTACCACACGCTCGCTTCTCGATAAACTCCTGGGTCCTACTGGCGGTGCGATTGTAGACCGCCACCGAGAATCCGTTCCTCTCCATATTCAAGGCTAAGTTCTGGCCCATTGCGGCGAGACCGATGAGGCCAAAATCTTGCTTCGTCATCCTCACCTTTCCAGATCCTCCTTCCAGCCACAAAGCCGATACAGGCTCTCCCCGGCTTCCCTCACCAATAAGATGCCCTTATCCTCTCGATTCTCCCATTCAGATGGATCGATCTCTGTTGGGTCCAAATATCCCAGGTTGATGCGCTGACAGCGCTCCTTAGAGATACCCGTGGCCAGGGTAACCTTGACCCTTGTCCGCTCCACACCACCCTCGAAGGTGCCTAACCCCTTGAGCAGGGTCGAGTGAGCAAGTACGCATTTAGGGATATCTCTGAAACGGTCCATCTGCTCCAAGAAGTAATCCCGCGTATGATAACCGATCTGGTCGATGAGACTCCCATGGGTATAGGAGACCTCGGTGATGTGAGGAGCATAGATGATCAGCTCGCCACCATCGGCAACCACGGGTTCAATCTTGAACATGGCTTTAGCCCCGGTCCATAGATCATTGTACATGTTTGGCGCCATAGCCAGCACCCTCTTGAAGGGTCTATCGATGTAGATGATGTTTAACTTGGCGGAGAGATTAGCAGCCTGCTTATACGCTTCCTCAGGCGTGCCGATGTAGAGGCCCGCCAAATCTTTCTCCCTCATTACCGGGCTAAAACATAGGATAGGTACCTGGATAAAAGAAGCAGCCCTGTTGATCATATCACGCACAGGCGTCTCTATCGCACCATTAACGCGCATATTGGTTAGCAGGGCACCAAGCCAATGGGTGGCGTCGATTATCTCCCGACCGGCGATCCCAGGGAATAGGTATTTGTTGCCACCGGAGAAGCCAACCAGTTCGTGAGGAAACGTCGGCCCACAGATTATGAGTTGGTCGTAGTAGAAGATCATCTTGTTTACGGCAATAGGAACCTCATCTCCCATTATCCCGCGGCTTAGATCTCGGGTCTCTTTCTCGCTCATCGTACCGATGATACGGAAGGTATCGGGGAGATCCCAACGGTGGTTGAAGATGTTAACCCTCTGGTAGGTATGCGCCCGCTCCTGCGGAGTGAGGCCCACTAGGTTGTTGAGTCCTTCTTCGGACATGAGTGGATGAGTGCCTAGAGCCACAAGGTAGTCCAAGACGGCAACTCTTTGACCCATGATCTCGTAGAAAAGTCGAAAGAAGAGGGGCAAAGGCGCAGTGCGTGTACCATCGGGCACGATAATTAGTACGCGCTTACCATCGAGGTTGAGCCCCTCTAGGGCCTTTATAGCCAGTTCTCTAACCTCGGTTTCAGATAGAAAACCCTGCTCGTACCCTTTTCCAACGATCATTCAAGGATCCCTCAAGTAGTCGATTGTAGACATACTCTCCATCATACTCCGCTGAAAGCCGAAAAGCCACCGTCAACGGGGATCACTACTCCATTTACAAACGCAGATCCCGGCGAGGCGAGCCATAACACCGTGCTAACTAAATCTTCAGGCATACCGAAGCGCCCCATGGGGGTGCGCTCAATGATTCCCCTACCTCGTTCGGTCAACTCACCCGTCGCCTCATTAATTAATAGAAAGCGATTCTGCTGGGTGAGAAAGAAGCCTGGTGCGATGGCGCTCCCTAAGAAGGCATAGATAAGGGAGATCAAGAAAAGCAGAGTGAAGAGGGAGGTAAGGGAATAGGAAAAGCCTGCTACAAGGGTGCCCAGCAGAGCCGAGGTCAAGAGATGCCGATGAATCCCAGAGCGGTCGGCCAACCCGCCCCAAAGGGGCGCAGCGAGAGGAGCGAAATTGGGCCCCAACATCCCGACTATCTCTCTCTGGGGGGTTTCGGGCGAACCAAGACCACGCGTTTCCTCGTTACCCGTCATAGACTTAGACAGAAGTGCCTCCGGAAAGTCTCAACTTGGATAGTCCGTGCCTCAACAGATCTTGGACCAAGATGGGTCGTGGGCTTTGCACTTGAGCAGGAATAGGTAGATCTCGTCCGGAGTATAGACGCTGTTCATGTAAGAGAGGTTGTGGGGAACTTGGGGTATTCGGCCACAAGCACCAGTGCATTCCTCAACCCAAGGGAACACAGCATGGGCCACAATTAATCTTCCCTGAATTTCTTGCAAAAGATCGGCCAATTTATCTATCTCCAGCCATAGTTGAAGTCGAATATCCCTCCTTTCTTATCCCTTTTTTGAGATAGATGGGCGTTCAACTGATAAGATCATCCCTTGGACTAGGGTACTCAGAACGTGCTCCTTGCCCTTGCTGATATGTTGGGTTATTGCCTCCTCTGCCTTCTTTGCATCCCTCTCCTTCAAAGCCTGATAGATAGCCTTATGATCCTTTAGGGCTTCCCGTCGCCTGGTCTTCTCTTCGTCCATATGCCGGAGGGCATGGATGCGAGTGGCTAGGCCGCGGAGCATCTCCAACAGGGTCCTGTTCCCAGAGGCTTGGGCGATGAGGTCGTGGAAGGCGAAATCAGCTTCCAATCCGAGGGAAATATCGTCGTTGTCGAGGGCGCGCTCATACTCCTCAACTTTGGTCTGCATCCACTTCAACTGCTCTGGAGTGAACATGTCCACGGCCAGGCGAGCGGCCAGGGCCTCCAAGGCCATCCTGACATCGTATATCTCGCAAACCTCTTCGGGGGAGATCTTTTTGACGAAATTTCCCCGATAGGGAATTGTCTCCACTAAACCGTCTTTTTCTAACTGCCGGATTGCCTCCCGAACCGGCGTGTTGCTCACCCCCAAGCCCTCGGCCAACTCCCCATCCTTCAGCCTGGTGCCTGGGGGCAGCTCCATGCTGAGGATCTTGTTTTTCAATACTTCGTACACCCGACTAGTGAGAGTGCTATTCAAGTTGAGAGGTCTAACGGACATATCCCTGTACCGGATAGTTTCTGCATAATGCATTATACATTGTACTACTTTCTTACTCCTCAGTCAAGAGCCCGGTATCTCACGTGCCGATATGGTCTTGACTAGCGGGTCCTACTTCTGGTAGAGTGGTGTGGGGATCAGGGACCCAAGTCCCCGTGCGACCGCTTTGGGGTAACGCTTTTTCTGCCGGCAGGGGACCTTGCTCTCTTTGTTGTCATGGCGCTCAGCGACCGCACATCCGCGTTACCGTGGCCGCCGCAATACGCCAGGAAAAGTGTGAACGGACAAACTTGGGCTAGATCGTCTTTGGATCGATCTAGCCCAGTGGCCGGGCCCTGAAAGTCAATGCATACTCTTGGCAAAGAGCGTATATGAGACCCTGTTTCGCTTGCGATTGAAGTTTAACTCCTCAGTACCGGTCTACTTGGCTCGCTCTATCAGCGGTTAGAAGGGTCGAGGTTCAAAGGATATAGTCATCTGCTGGCGGAATCCAAATGTATGTATGGGAACAGGAGGTGTCCATAGCCATGAGAATCGTCCCAAAGAAGAAACTGCAGGTGGAAGGTCTGCGGGTAGAAATATACCCCGATCGGTGTCAGATGGGAGCAGCTGCCGCTTTGCAGGTTGCGGCTCAGATGAAGAGGTTCCTAGCTAGCAAGGCGCAATTGTCGATAGCGTTTGCTGCGGCTCCATCGCAAAATGAATTCCTCTCTATTTTGTCTTCCTTGAATGGACTGGCGTGGGACAGGGTGATCGCCTTTCACATGGACGAATATGTTGGCATGATACCTGAAGGAACACCTGCTCGACAAAGTTCGGCCAGGCACTATTCATCTCATCAGAGGTGAGACAGCCGACCTGCTGGCGGAGTGTCAGCGCTACGCAGAGCTGCTGAAGATGTATCCTATTGATATCGTATGTGCTGGCATTGGCGAGAATGGACATTTGGCCTTCAATGATCCTTATGTGGCCGACTTTGCTGATCGGGCCACTATCAAAGTGGTAGAATTAGACGAGCAATGTCGGGCCCAGCAAGTTTATGATGGCTGTTTTACCCACATAGACTTGGTGCCGAGGCAAGCCATAACCCTGACACTTCCCGCCCTGATGGCAGCACAGGCAATCTTCTGCATGGTACCCGGACCGAGAAAGGCTGAGGCTGTCAAAGCCACGATCACGGGACCAATCGAAACCAGTTGCCCAGCCACTATCCTCCGTCAGCATAATCAAGCTATCCTGTTCCTAGATTGCGATTCAGCGCGCCTCATCAACGCCTAGCATCTGCCTCCCGGCGCAGTCTTCGGCATCCCAGCGGGTTAGAAGGCTCTCATCATGTTGCGTCGGAAAGGAGAAACCCGGCCACAGACGATGCCAGAGAGCAAGGCGGCTTTGAGACAAGCAAAGCCCACAAGAGAAGGTTCGCATTTTGGCTTACTCGCGGGCATCGATCATGCACCCCTTCAGAATGCAACTAACTTATTGAAGGCACTGAACCTATCCCTGCTCACACCTGCCTTTTGCGTCTATTCTGTATCGCCTCTACCAGATGACCGGTGGCAATCCTCTCTTCCCTGCCCAGTCCGGTATCGCGCGGTGCAACTTTGAGATGCGGCGAAAGGCCTGAGTGCTCATCTGCAACCGGTACGTCGACGAATGGAAAAGGCTCCTTGCCGCATCATCGAGTTGGCATCACTCCCTCACCTCCGCAGACACCATGGTGTAATGGTGGAGCGTCTCAGATGCAACACGTGCACGCCCACTCAACTTGCCAAAGTTCACCTCTGGTGATAAACCACCTGAGTTCCGTGAGGTAAGGGCGATCGAAGGCGTCTTGTCACCTCCAAGACTGACGAGCAGACGCGCCAAAGATCCCTTCATTTCCACAAAGTTGG
>CAZERB010000001.1:0-32428 GCA_964514645.1 uncultured Anaerolineales bacterium | reverse complement strand
ACGACCTCAGCGTCCCAAACGCTGCGCGCTACCACCTGCGCTACACCCCGCAATAGTAGTATAGCCTATTCGGGCTCTTCGGTCAAGGTGGGGCTTAGAGGGTTACACCTTTGCTTCGCAGGTATTCCCCCGTCTTCGCCCTCAACCCTTGGACGCCCTTGAAATCGGCGCCCTCGAGTTCGGCCCCTTCGAAATTCGTGTCCCGGAGGTAGGAACCACGGAGGGCCGCTCCTCTTAGATTCGCTCCTTCCAGATCTGTGCTCTCTAGGTACGCATCCTGGAGGTCAGCCTTGACCAGTTTGGCCTCTCTGAGGATCGCGCCTTGGAGGTTGGCTCCCTTCAAGTTGGCCTCACTCAAATCAGCCCCGGTGAGGTCAGCCAGGCCTAAGAAAGCGCCCCGCAGGTCTGCTCCGACTAGATTCGCCTTCTCTAACTTGGCCCCTCTCAGGATAGCCCCCTCCAGTTTTGCTTCTCGCAGATTGGCACCTTGTAGTTTGGCGAAGAGGAGGACGGCCCCGGTGAGATCTGCCCTTTGGAGATTAGCACCCTCGAGTTCCGCTCGCTTCAGGTTTATGAAGGGTAGTCGGGCACCCTCTAGGCTCTCGCCTCGCTTTACCTTAGCCACTATCTCGGCTTTGGGATCCTCGCCCTTCATCGCCTTTCTCCTCGCTTTATCTTAGCAGGTTCAAGAGAGGGAGGCAAGAGGGGTGTAACCGCATACTCTTTTGGGGGTTAGAATGGTAGGGGAGGTGGTCTTAGCGGTTGTCCATTCGCTCTTCTTACCAAGGCATATTATACTAGCGTCTGTGAAATCATCTCCTTGAAGGCATGAGCGCTATGGCCTCGCAAGAGAGGGTTATTGACCGTTTTGAGGGCGGTATCTCGCCATATTGGGTGCGGTTCGCTGTGGGCCAGGGGGAGATAGAGAGCGCGCCTGAGACGGTGCTCTTCTCCTTGGAGAGGGCCAGAGTCGGAGAACTCTCAGACGCGGAGATCAACGATCATCGCCATCATGCGCGGGAGAACTTCCCCTGGACTCCCCCCTTGACTATGGAAGTAAGAGCCCGCTTCTCCCACTCCGCGGGGGAAGTTTTAGGAACCGCGGGCTTCGGTTTTTGGAACGCCCCCTACGACTGGGAAGGGGGGATAAGGGTGCCCCCCAACTGGGTATGGTTCTTCTACGCCTCTCCTCCCTCCGATATCTCTCTGACCCCCGGTCAGCCTGGAAATGGCTGGAAGGCAGCGATGCTCAATGGAGGAAAAGGGATGGGGCCGCTTATGGGTCTGGTCGATCTGGTCACAAGGATGCCCTTCACTAACAAGGTATTCCTAGGGTTGGCCTACCGTGCTCTGAGCATGGGGGACAGGCTCCTGGAGGTAGATATGAGGGAGTGGCATACCTACTTTATCCATTGGCGGCGGCAGGCAGCCCTCTTCCAGGTAGATGGGAGGGAGGTCTATCGGGTGGCCAACCCTCCTAGGCTCCCTTTGGGTTTCGTGGCTTGGATGGACAATAACTCGGCCTCCATGACCCCTACTGGAGGGTTAGAGACGGGATTGTTAGCGGTGCCCCACCGACAATGGCTGGAGATCGACTATATAAAGATAAGCAAAGAGTAGAGATGGTCATTCGCGGCGGCATTTTAGGCTATAGCCGCATGCGAGCGCCCTGTTGGCTGATTAACCTTACCTAATACCTGTTTCACTCAGAACATGTTCTTTCTAAGGGGGCTGAACTCGGCTCTCTTTTTTCTTTTCCCCCTTGACGGTGGGCTTGTAATGTTGTATCCTAGGGCACAAAATGACAAAACGCACACTCGTTGCTTTTCTCATTGTCTGGGTCTGCTTTCTTCTCCTTGCTGCTTTGCTTTCACCATCACCAGGGCGGGCTTCTGGCGGTTCAAACCTCCTCCAGAATCCGGGCTTCGAAGAAGGGACTGTGCATTGGCAGCATATCGATCACGAGACCACCGATTTCATCACCGTAACGAATCCATACCCTGTACACTCAGGGGAATGGGCCGCTTCCTTGAATCTGACCGTCGGGGAGGGAGGTGAAATGTATATCTATCAGGACGTGCCAGTGATAGGGGGCTTCCGTTATAGGCTGTCTGGCTGGGTTTATAACTATAACGATAGTCCTATCGAAGACTACTGGGCTATGCTAAGCATCGAATGGCGGGACTCTTTGGGAAAGATACCTCCCCCAGTCGATTCTCAGAAAGTCTATGATGACGAGCCCGGTTATCAGGAGCGTCGCATCCCATACAACGGTAGTGATGGTGTACAAGCGCCCCCTGCCGCTACCATTGCTCGTATAAAGTGTGTTGTGCATATCGCGAATCCCAATCCCGAGACCCCTGTCTTCTTCGACGACCTGAGTTTCACTTTCAAAGGCTCGAAGGTATATCTCCCCCTGGTCGTCAAGAACTACTAGCAGGCTATGGGTCCAGAATCGACAGCCAGCCTTTCATAACGAGGGGCAGATAAAGAAGATAGGAGGTTTCCGGTTCGACCGAATAGGTTGTGCCATCGGTGGTGACCACGATGGTTCCATTGAGATCGGTCCTGTAGATGGTGGCGCCGGCATCATGTAGCCGGGCAAGGGTTCCTGGGTCAGGGTGGCCATAGGGGTTCGAGGCGCCAACTGAGATTACGGCGAGTTCTGGATCGACTTGGGCCAGAAAGAGAGCGGTCGACGAGGAGCCGCTGCCATGATGGGCTACCTTGAGGATTTCCGCTTCAATGATGGGGCCTCTGTCCAGGATTCGGGCCTCAGCCTCCGATTCGATATCTCCGGTGAATAGAAAGTCTATGGTGCCGTGGGAGACGCGCAAGACAACGGAGTTGTTGTTAGTGCCTGACATGAGGGGCTCAGCGGGGTTGACAGCGGATGCGGTGATATACGCCCCCCAAGTGAAGTTGTGCCCATCTCGAACACAGGTGGTTATGACCTCTTTCGCTACTAGGAGGGTTTCGAACTCCTTATAGGTGTCGGTTTCAGTACGCTGGCAGTTGAGGAGGGCCTTGCCGACATCCATATTCTCAAGGATTGTGATAAAACCTCCCACATGATCGGCATCAGGGTGGCTGAGCACCAGAACCTCTATCTCCGTCACCTCCTGGCTCTGGAGGTAGGAGAGGAGGCCTGGCCCCGCGCTCTTTTTACCTCCATCGATGAGGATATCCCAGCCATCGGGAGTCTTAATCCAAGCGGCATCTCCCTGGCCGACATCAAGGAACGTGACCTGTAATAACCCTGTGGCGGCTGAGGGTGTCAGCAGGGCCCAAAGGGCTACGCTGACCCCAGTGAGGAGTAAGAGAACGATAGCAGCCTGGGGGACCTTATAGGCACGCAAGTTATTACCTATCTCCTATACATAAAATCAATAGCCCCTTGCAGCCTCTCACTGAAGGGGCTTTGCTTTTATGAACAGAGAGCAATGCACTAAGCCCCTGAGTAGGGGAAAGTGCGAGGGCCGCTCCCTTGCTACTCGACCTTATACACCAGGTCGTTTTCCCGCACCTTCTCTATAACCTTGAGCCCGATCGACTGTCCCTTGGTAGCCACCTCCACATTCTGGTGCTCGATCTCCATGGAGTCGACCGTTTGCTCGAAGTCGCGGATGCCGCCTTTGATGTGGATGGTATCCCCCACCTTTAGGGTGTCGGTGACCTCCACTACGACCACGCCGATCCGGCTGTAGTAGTGAGTTACCCTTCCCACTAACTTCTCAGCCACCTCTGACCTCCTTGTTTCATCTAAAAGACTCTCTTCATGGATGGACGCTGTTTTGGCTTCCTCTGATTCGCTGGCCTCGGCCCAGGGGAGATCGGCCCTTCGTTCTCCCTTTCGCCGTTCCGCTTGCCGCCTATCTCCCTTTCGCCGTTCCTCCTCTCTTCTTTCCGCCTGCCGTCTCTCTTCCCTTCTCCTTTTCCCTTGTCTACGCTCCACTTGGAGGCTCTCAGGACTTTCTCCTTGCCTTCTTTCGGCCACTCGGCGTTCCTCTTGCCGCCTTTCTTTGACCCTCCGCTCTCCCTTACGCCTTTCTTCGACCCTCCGCTCTCCCTTTCTCCTCTCTATACCCCAGGGGGGTTGTTGAGGCGTTTCCCGCTCTTGGATTTGTCTCAGATCTTCATAGCCTTGGAGGAGGTTTTCGAAGAGTTGGGCGTTCTGGAGGGCGGTGGCGGCATAATCGGCTAAGGCCACTAGGTTGTCCAGATCGCTCTCAAGGAAAGGTCGGCCGGCATCCCTATTGAAGAGGCAAAGGATAGCGATGACTTCATTTCTTGCCATGAGGGGCACATATAAGAGGTGCTCCACAAGATGGCCCGTTTTCATCTCGCTCCACTCGTGCTCCCGGGGACCTCTTTGCCTCTGCGGCTTGCCCATACTTACTACCTGAGTGGCGATTCTGTCTTCAACCACCTTTTGCAGAGGACGAGCATACCTCTCCCCTCGAGCCTTTGCCGCCCTGACCTTGAATCGATCTTCTCCCTCTACTAGAAGTAGAGAGCCTTCATCGGCAGCAGTCAGGTAGATGGCTGCCTCCACGATGCGGGCGAGGACCTTTTCCATCTCCAGGACGGAGATGATAGATTTCCCGATAGCGTGAACATGGCCGGCTTTCGGGACCACTTTTCTAGGGGGAGCGATCTTCTCTTCCCCTACCCTCTTTGCAAGGGTTTCCTTCTCTGGTGCCCCTTTCAGAGTCCCCTCGATGGCCTCCTTTACCTCCTCCGCGGTGAAAGGCTTGAGGAGGCAACTCCTCACCCCCTGATTGAGGGCTTCCTCTACCAACTCCCGGGAGCCGTAGGAGGCGGTGATGATCACCGGTATGTCGGGCAACCTGGATTGGATGGTCCTATGGATGGCTAAAGTGGAGGCGGAGAGGAACAGGGAAGCCAGGATGATGAGGTCTGGGTTTTCCCATAGACCTTTGTGTAGGCCTTCCTCGGTGTCTTTGGCGACAAGCGTTTCGTAGCCGCTGGGTTTTAACACCTGGTCGAGGAGGAAGCCCAGAATATCCGACCGGTCATCGAGGATAACTATCTTTCTGGCCATCTCCCGGCTCCTAAGAAGGCTTTAACCTTCAACCCATCTTATGAAAGAGAGATGTTAAATTGATTATAACACCTTTGTGAAGCCTTGACAATAGCCATTTCCCATCATAAAGCAGGAAGTTGAGGTTCAGAGCAGAGGGCCGGGGAGGGCAGAAGAGGCTTTGAAGTCTGGTTGATAGCCACTGGCCCTTTCATAGGCGTCATAGTAGTGGCGGGGCCAAAGCAAAGAAGGTGGACTCCCCTATCTCTTCTCGATGTTAGGGTGTCAGGGGCTCTCGCAGTAGTAGAGAAGGGGAGGAAGGTTTTTTGGGTCTGCTACGAGGTTCCCAGTTCCTCCACCGGGACATCGATGTACTTATCCCCCTCCTCGATGAGCATAATGGGGATGTCGTCTCGAATGGGGTATTTGCGGCGGCACTGCTCGTTCTGGCAGACGAGCCAAGCACCCCTAACCAGTTCCACCTTTGTCTTGCAGGCTGGGCAGACGAGTATCTCCAGAAGATCCTTGCTGACCATTTCGCCTCCCTTCGGCAGATAGTATAACATACCTTTCTCCAAGTTCAACTTGCCTGCCAGTTGACTATATGCTATACTTCTTAATCGAACCTAATAAGCACGTCTCCTGACTGGACGGGCGTGCCGAGGGAAGAGGTGCGAGGTAGTGGTCTTTCTTTTGCTCGGTTCCCGGCCAGGGGGAGGGAGGCGGAAGTCTAAAACGAAAGGGGTTTAGAATGGTTGTAGCGACTATGAAGGAACTCTTGGAGGCTGGCGTCCATTTTGGCCATCGTACTAGGCGATGGCACCCCAAGATGCGGTCTTACATCTTCACGGAGCGTAATGGGATCCATATCATCGACTTGCAGCAAACCCTATCTCGGTTGGAGGAAGCGTGTGAGAAGGTGAAGGAGGTGGCCAGCCAGGACGGTAAGATCCTCTTCGTAGGCACCAAGAAACAGGCACAGGAGAGTATCGCCTTGGCGGCCGAGAGTTGTGGCATGCCCTATGTGAATGAGCGTTGGTTAGGAGGGACGCTTACTAATTTCCGCACCATCCGCCAGCGTATAGATTACCTCCTCGATCTGGAAGCCCGGTATGCCAGGGGAGACTTCGAGGGGTTGCGCAAAAAGGAGACTCTGAGCATTGAGAGGGAGATCGCTCGTTTGAACCGGCGCCTGGGAGGGATAAAGGAGATGCTGCGCCTCCCGGATATGGTCTTCATCGTCGATGTTCGACGGGAGGATATCGCGGTCAAAGAAGCCCACCGGTTGGGGATCCCGATAGTGGCTGTGGTGGACACTAACTGTGATCCTGATCTCATCGATTTTGTCATCCCCGCCAATGATGACGCCATAAAGGCCATTAAACTAATCTGTGTCAAGGTGGCGGAGGCTATCCAGGAAGGGAGACAGATTTGGGAATCGTTGCAGGTCGAGGAGGAGGTTGAGCCCGCCGTACCGACGTATCTGGCCGCCGTGGCTCAGGAGGCGACGGAGGTTGCGGCTTCAGAAGTGGAGTCTCCAGAGGCAGAAGTGGAGTTTGAAGAGGAAGCAGCGGAGTCCGAAGATGAGGAGGCAGGGTGGTAAGTAAGGAGATGGTGAAGGCGCTCCGAGAACACACCGGGGCCGGGGTTTTAGATTGCAAGAGGGCGTTGGAGGAGACAGGGGGTGACCTTGAGGAGGCGACGAGGCTTCTGCGCCAAAGGGGCCTAGCCATCGCGGCCAAGAAAGCGGGCCGCGTGGCTCAAGAAGGGTTGGTGGAGGCCTATATCCACGCTAGAGGTCGGCTGGGGGCCTTGGTAGAGATCAATTGCGAGACCGATTTCGTGGCTCGGACTGAGGAGTTCCAGAGGTTAGCCCATGACCTGGCGATGCAGGTGGTGGCTTCCAACCCCCAGTATCTTCGTCCAGAAGATATCCCCCCTGAGGTGATAGAGGAGAAGAAGCGACTCTTTCTCACCGAATTGGAGGGGCAAGACAAGCCAGAGCATCTTATGGAGAGGATCGTGGAAGGGAAACTGGAGGGATATTACGACCAGGTTTGCCTTCTTAGACAACCTTTTATCAAAGACGAAGGGTTAACGGTGGCAGAGGTCATCACTGAGGGTATCGCCAAACTGGGGGAGAACATAGTGGTACGCCGTTTCGTGCGATACGAACTAGGGGAGAGGTCTTAAGGAGGCGAGGTGGGTGAAGCGAAGTATGGACGAGTCCTCTTGAAACTGGGCGGCGAGGCGCTGGCTGGGCTGGAGGGATGGGGCATAGATCCCCAAAGGGCCGAAGAGGTAGCCAAGAAGGTAAAGGGTGTGAAGGAACGGGGGGTCCAGGTAGCCATCGTCCTCGGCGCAGGGAATATCTGGCGGGGCAAGGATGGCATGGCTCATGGGATGGAGCGGGCTACCGCCGATCATATGGGGATGCTGGCTACGGTGATGAACTCTTTAGCCTTGCAGGACGCTTTGGAGAGGGCAGGGGTGACCACTAGGGTTCAGACGGCTATCGAGATGCGGGCCGTGGCCGAGCCTTATATCCGCTTACGAGCCATCCGCCATCTGGAGAAAGGGCGGGTGGTGATCCTGGGCGCCGGGACCGGCAACCCCTACTTCACTACCGATACCGCTGCTGCCCTGAGAGCCATGGAGATCGACGCGCAGGTCCTCATCAAGGCCACCAAGGTGGACGCCGTTTACGATGAGGATCCCCTGTTAAACCCCGCTGCACGGAGGTTGGAGCATCTGACTTATATCGAGGCCTTGAATCTGGGGGTGGGGATCTTGGATAGCACAGCCCTCTCCTTATGCATGGATAACGAACTCCCCATCATCGTGGTGGGCTTGTGGGAGCCCCAAAGCCTGGAGAAAGCGGTGCTGGGCGAGAGGGTGGGGACCCTAATCGATCGTTCGGGAGGAGGCTCATGATCGACGACCTATTGAAAGAGATCGAGGCCCGGATGAAGAAGGCGGAGGAAGTCCTGCAAGGCGACTTGGCCACCATCAGGACGGGGAGGGCCTCTCCAGCCCTCGTAGAGAAATTGAGGGTCGATTATTATGGTGCTCCCACCCCCCTCAACCAGTTGGCTGCCATCTCTGTTCCCGAGCCACGCCTCATGATCATCCGGCCTTATGATCCCACCTCTTTGTCTGAGATCGAGAAGGCGATCCTCAAGTCGGATCTGGGGTTGACCCCCCTCAACGATGGAAAGGTGATCCGTCTGCCTATCCCTCGTTTGACGGAAGAACGACGGCAGGAGTTGGTAAGGGTAGTGGGTCGTCGCGTAGAAGAAGCGCGGGTAGCCATCCGCAACTGTCGCCGCGATGGCCTACAGGATCTAAGGGAGATGGAGAAGGAGAAACTTATATCCGAAGATGAGCATTACCGGGCCCGAGAGGATATGCAGAAGTTGACGGACAAGTGTGTGGAACGGGTGGACGAGGTGGGGCGAGCCAAGGAAGAGGAGATCAAAGAGGTATAAGCGGTTTCTTATGGATAAAGAGGGGTCTCTAGTTACCATTCCCCAGCATGTGGGGATCATAATGGACGGGAACGGGCGATGGGCCCGGGAGCACGGCTTGCCTCGGCTGGAGGGTCATCGTGCTGGTACGGAGAATATCCGTCGGGTTCTGGAAGCGTGTAGCGAGTTTGGCATCAAGATCCTCACCATCTACGCCTTCTCCACGGAGAACTGGGGGCGTCCCCAAGCGGAGGTGCGGGGCTTGATGCGCATTCTGGAGGAGGTTATCGATCGGGAGGTAGAGAACCTCCACAAGAACGGTGTTAAGTTGCGTCATATCGGTCGGCTGGAAGGGATCTCCCAGAGGTTGCAGCGGGCGGTGAGGGATGCTATCGAATTGACTAAAGGTAACGACCGGCTGATATTGAATGTGGCTTTCAACTATGGTGGGCGCAGTGAGATCCTGGATGCGGTGCGGCAATTGATGGGAGATGGCATCTCTCCCCAGGAGTTAAGCGAGGAACTGTTTGAACGGTATCTCTACACCGCTGGGTTGCCTCCCCCCGACTTGATTATCCGCACCGGTGGGGAGATGCGGCTCAGCAACTTTTTGATCTGGCAGGCGGCCTATGCGGAATATTACTCCACGCCTACTTACTGGCCCGATTTCAACAAGGAAGAACTTTATAAGGCGCTTTTGGCCTACAGTCAGAGGGAGAGGAGGTTCGGGCTGCTGAGGGAAGGCTAGATATTCTGCCCTGGGAGAGGAGGGCCATGCTTGCCAAGCGCGTCATCAGCGCTTTAGTCATGGGCCCCTTGATTTTGGGGTTCGTCTATCTGGGTGGACTCTGGTACTGGGCGCTCTTGACAGTGGTGGCTATAGCGGCGGGATATGAGTATCTTCGTCTTATCTCCCAAGCAGGGGAAAGGGCTGACTACCCCCTCACCGTGCTTCTTATCCTCCTTATCATGGTCGGGACCTTGTACCCCTCTTTGGCAATGATAAGGGGCGGTATGACCCTACTCCTGGCTTTCTCTCTCCTCTGGCAGATGGCTCGTCGGGGCGGAGATATCCCGGTGGTGGGTTGGGCTCTCAGCCTGGGCGGGGGCATATATATCGCTCTCTTGCTCAGCCACTTCATTCTCTTGCGGGATCTCCCCAGAGGGTTAGGATGGACGTTACTCGCTTTCTTTCCCGCTTGGGCCCACGATACTGGCGCCTATTTTGTGGGCCGATGGATAGGGGAGCACCCCTTCGCTCCTCGCATCAGCCCCAAGAAGACCTGGGAGGGGAGCATAGGGGGCTGGATATCGGGGATGGCGGTAGGCACCCTTATGGGGGCGGTTTTGAGGTTGCCGCTCCTCCATGCCTTTCTTCTGGGTTTGCTTATCAGTCTAGCAGCCACGGGAGGCGACTTGGTGGAGTCGATGTTCAAGCGTTGGGCGGGGGCAAAAGACTCAGGGTGGCTGATCCCGGGCCATGGAGGGGTGCTGGACCGGATCGATAGCCTCCTCTTCTCGGTGGCTGCGGTTTATTATTATCTGATCTGGGTGATAAAAGTCTGATGGAGCAATTAACGCTGGAGAGGGTCTTGGCTTTCGGCAACCTGATCCTCTCCTCTATCAATGTCATACTCGCCTTCTCACTCCTGGTCTATATCCTCACTCACAACCTTCGCAATACGGTAGCCCGCTCTTTCTCTTCCCTTTTGGCCTTTGTCACTATCGTCCACGCTGCCGATGTTATACTCCTAAACGTGAGCACCGCCTCTGCCAAGTTCTTCTGGCTGAAGTTTCAGTGGTTGGGGATAGCCTTCATCCCCGTCGCCTACCTCCATTTCTCCGATGCGCTGCTTCGAACCACAAACTCCTTCTCTCGTCTGCGGCGGGGTTTTGTCATCTTCAGTTACCTTTTGGGGGCCCTTTTCTTCTCCCTCACCATCTTAACCCCTCTAGTGGTGCGGGATGGTGTGCATACCCTTTGGGTCACCTACTTCAGGGCTGGGCCTCTCTTCTGGGCCTTCGCTTTCTACTTTTTCCTGGTGACCGGTTGGGGGGTTCTGAACACCCTTCGAGCCCGCCACCGGACCCTCACCCCGGCTTCCCGACGGCGGATGACCTACTTGACCATCTCCTTCGTCGCTCCCGCCTTGGGCGCTTTTCCTTACCTTCTTTTGGCTAGCCTCCCTGCTCGCTTCTCTCCCACCTTTATCCTCTTCTTATCCTTGGTAGGGAGCGCGGGTATCGCAATCATGACCGTGGTGATGGGATACAGTGTGGCCTATCATGGGGTTCTGATGCCCGACCGGGTGGTGAAGCGGAGTCTAATAAACTACCTCCTCCGGGGCCCTTTGGTGGGAAGTTGCCTTCTCATCTTGATGCTGGTGATACCCCGGGTGGAGAGCATCCTGGGCCTTCCTCGAGATACGGTCCTCATCTTCGCTACGGTGCTGGGTATCGTCCTCCTGCAGGTCGCTATCAGTGCCGCCAGGCCGCTTATCGATCTTCTGGCCTACCGCCGGGATAGGGCAGAGGTGGCTCGGATACGGGAGTTGGAGGATCGGCTCCTTACCACCACCGACCTGCAAGAACTCTTGCAAAATATCCTTACCGCTCTCTGCGATCTTTTGCGTGTTGGTACCGGTTTCATAGTCACACCCGGGGAAGATGGCCTCCATTTGGAGGCGTTCTGTGGTTCTCGGAGGAGTGTCGATGCGTTCTTGGAGTCGGAGGATCCAAATGGTTTGCTCGCTTTGCCCCTTGAGGGAGGAGAAAGCCAGGGCTTTATAGATAAGGGGGGCTTCTGGCTCCTTCCCTTGCGTACGAAGTCGCGGGAGGGTACACTAGGGGTACTGGGTGTGGAGGCCAGGCAGGAGGAGTTGACGGAGAGGGAAGAGGAGACGGTGCGGATGCTGGTTCACCAAGCGGAGTTGGCCTTGGAAGACCGGCAGTTGCAGCAAGGGGTCTTTGCGGTACTAAGCCAGATCGCGCCGGAGATCCAGTCGATCCAACGCTGGCGAAGCACTCCCCGCTATGTTGGTTCCGCCGTCTTTCCGCCGGAGGAGAGCCCCATCTACGCTTCCGATTTCAATAAGGTGGTGAAAGAGGCTCTTGCTCACTATTGGGGAGGCCCTAATCTATTAGAGAGCCCTCTCCTCAAGATGGGGATAGTGCAGAGGGCCCTGGCAGAGAACGGATATGTTCCCACTGAGGCTCTCCGTGCGGTCCTGCGAGGGGCTATCGAGGCCCTGAAGCCTCCAGAGGAGGAAAGGAGCCTCACCGCCAGAGGGTGGGTACTCTATAATATCTTGGAGATGAAGTTCATCCGCGGTTGGCGGATGAGGGAAATCGCCCAGCGTTTGGCCATGAGCGAGTCGGACCTCTACCGCAAGCAGAGAGTGGCCATCGACGCTGTGGCCCGAGTTCTCATCGATATGGAGGGGAAGAGTAGGTAGGGATGGCTAGAATCACCCTCCGTCAAGGGGATATCACTCGTGAGAAGGCAGAAGCGATCGTCAATGCGGCCAACAGTTCCCTCTGGATGGGAGGTGGGGTGGCCGGAGCGATCAGGCGGGCTGGTGGTAGGGAGATAGAGGAAGAGGTGGTGAAGAAGGGGCCTATCCCTGTGGGGGAGGCGGTGGTCACCGGAGCGGGGAAGTTACCTTGTAAGTACGTGATCCACGCCGCGGTTATGGGGCCCGATCTGGTCACCGATGAGGAGAAGATCCGCACTGCGACCAAAAACAGCCTCCTCCGAGCCGAGGAACTGGGCCTGAAGAGCATAGCCTTTCCCGCCCTGGGTACGGGGGTGGGGCGCTTCCCCTATGCGAAGGCTGCTGAAGTGATGATTCGAGAGGTGCAAAAGCGCCTGGCTGGAGAGAGTTCCTTAGAGGAGGTGGTCTTCGTCCTTTATGGGGAAGAGGCGTACCGAGCGTTCGCAAAGGTTATGGCGGAAAGTGAACTCTATTCTGACGACGCCGCATCTAGGAAAGGTGTCTGTGCTGTCTAATATTAGGATGTTTATAAAGCGGAGATGCGCCAGGTAATCCTTGCCTGAGGCTTCCTAGAAAGGAGAAGAGATGAAAAAGGCTGTTGTGATTTTGGTCGTGCTCTGTTTGGTCTTCACTTTTATGGGCTGTCAGCGGCCCAAGCCACAGATTATCCTCCCCCAGGCTACCGAGCCGGTGAGTACCCCTACCACTGCTCCACTAGCGACGGAGACTCCACCACTTGTCTCTCCCACCCCTACAGCCACGCCAGCGGCAACTCCTACCCCTTCACCCACCGCCACACCACAAGTGACGGTCCATATCGTCTCCTTTGGAGATACCCTCTTCTCCATCGCTCAGGCTAACGGGGTCACCGTGGAGGCCATTGCTGCCGCCAATGGGCTTACCTATCCCTACCTCATCTATGTGGGGCAGGAACTCGTTATCCCTGAGGCTGGGGAGGTGACGCCGGTCGCTGGCCAGGTATATGTGGTGCAATATGGGGATACCCTCTACTCAATCGCCAGCCGTTTCAATACTACGCCTGAAGCGATCGCGGTGGCCAACAACCTGCCAGATGTGAACACGATTTACATAGGGCAGACCCTGGTCATCCCTTAAGTCGGAGAGGCGCTTGGGGAAAGAGGTGACCATCGCCAGTGAGGGGATATATGAGGGTCGACTGGTAGGGTTGCGGGTGGATACCGTTCGCCTCCCCCAGGGGAGAGTTGCCCGCCGGGAGTTTGGAGGAGAGGTTGAAAGATCATCGGCCTCCTCGTCTTATGGGCTAGAAGCGACAGTGTCCTTTCACAGAGAAGGGAGCAGGTATGAAGCCGCGGGATTGCAGATATAGTAAAGAACACGAGTGGGTGAGGCTCGAGGGGAGACTCGCTACTGTAGGGATCACCGATTATGCCCAAGGCCAATTGGGCGATATAGTCTATGTGGAGTTGCCACCTCCCGGGGAGATCTTGACCCAGTTTGAACCTTTTGGGGTGGTGGAGTCGGTGAAAGCGGCCTCTGACCTCTATGCGCCTCTCAGCGGAGAGGTGTTGGAGGTGAACGGGGAGTTGAGTGACCACCCACAGTTCGTCAACGAGGACCCCTATGGCAAGGGCTGGATGATGAAAATCAAGCCTTCAGATACCTCCGAACTTGCGAACCTCTTGACCGCCGAGGAGTACGAGGGGTACCTGGAAGGGCTCGGGTAGGAGGATAAGATGGACAAGGAGAAATGGGGTTTCGTCGTCAGTGTGAAGGAAGCGAAGCCCGGTTGCCGGGCTGGTCATAAGGTGGGCGATAGATTCGAGTTCGAATATGGGACGCCCTTGGGGCTATGTGGGGAGGCTTTTTGTGCCATGTATCCGGTTATCCATGCCATGCGACTGGGCGCAGATCTAGTGACCTATGGTGAGGCGAAGGATCCAGATAGTACGACTTTCACCTGTCCAGATCACGCTTGGGTGACCTTCGAGGTTCGGAGGATCTGCAAGGAGTAAGAGATGGGCTACGTTCCCCATACCGAGGCCGATCGCCAAAGGATGCTCGAGGCCATAGGCGTCGATTCTACAGATAGGCTCTTTGAAGTTGTACCCGAAGAAAGTCGCTACCCCTCTCTTCATCTCCCGCCTGGTCTCTCGGAGATGGAGGTGGTGCGACTCCTCCAAGGGTTGGCAGAAGAGAACGCCGATCTAGACCACCACCCTTGCTTCTTGGGTGCTGGGGCTTACCGTCATTTCATCCCTGCGGTGGTGGATCATGTTCTACGGCGGGGGGAGTTCTATACCGCCTATACCCCATATCAACCGGAGGCTAGCCAAGGGACCTTGACCGCCATCTACGAGTATCAGAGTATGATCTGTGACCTAACGGGCATGGACGTGACTAACGCCTCCCTCTACGATGGGGCTTCAGCCCTGGCGGAGGCAGCCCTCATGGCCGCACGTATCACCCGCCGCGAGGAGTTAGTTGTAGCCCGAAATGTCCATCCAGCCTACCGCCAGGTGGTTCGAACCTATACTCAAGGCCTGGGGCTGCCCATAAGGGAGGTGGGGTACGACCGCCATGGCCGGGTGGACCTGGCCTCTGCAAGGGAGAGCCTATCCTCCGCTTCCGCTTGTCTCATCGTCCAGCATCCCAACTTCTTCGGTTGCCTGGAGAATCTGTCTTCGGCCAGCGAATTAGCCCGTAGGGTTGGCGCTCTCCTCGTGGTTTGCGTGGACCCCATCGCTCTGGGGCTCTTTCGCCCTCCCGGGGAGGAAGGAGCCGATCTAGTAGTGGGAGAAGGCCAATCCTTAGGGAACCCTTTGAGTTTCGGAGGGCCCTATCTTGGCTTCTTGGCTTGCCGCCAGGAATATATGCGCCAACTTCCCGGACGTTTGGTGGGGATGACTACTGATAGCCAGGGGCGCCGGGGGTTTGTCCTCACCCTCCAAGCCCGGGAGCAGCATATCCGCCGGGAGAAGGCTACTTCTAATATCTGCTCTAATGAGGCCCTGGTTGCTCTAGCGGCCACGGTCTATCTGGCGGCCATGGGGAAACAGGGGCTGCGCCAGGTGGCGGAACTCTCCTTCCATAAGGCCCATTACGCGGCTCGTCAAATAGAGGGCCTTCCTGGGTTCGCACTCCCCTTCGGCGACTTTTTTAAGGAGTTCGTGGTGAAGACACCTCTTTCCCCACGGCAGGTGAATGGTAGATTATGGGAGAGGGGTATCGTCGGTGGCTACGACTTGGGGCGCGATTACCCGGAATTGGCCGATGGGTTGCTCTTTTGCGTCACGGAGATGAACCCCAAGGAGGAGATCGACGCTTTAGTCGAGGTACTGGGAGAGATAAGATGAACGAACTCTTGATGATCCCCGGCCCTGTGGAGTTCGCGCCAGCGGTGCTCCAGGCTATGGCTATCAGGACCCCAAGCCATATCTCGCCCGACTTCATCGAGGTTTTCGGCCACTCTTTGGAGAGGCTCAGGGAGGTTTTCCTGACCGAAGAAGGGCAGCCCTTCGTGGTGGCTGGCTCGGGGACCCTGGCTATGGAGATGGCGGCGGCTAACCTCATCGAGCCTGAGGATTGGGTATTACTAGTCGATACCGGCTACTTTAGCCATCGCTTCGCCTCCATCTGTGAGCGGTACGGCGCACGGGTGACCCAGGTGGGAGCCAAACTGGGAGATGTTCCCTCTTTGGAAGAGGTGGAGAGGGCTCTTACGAGCGCAAAATATAAGTTGCTCCTGGCTACTCATGTCGATACCTCCACCGGGGTGCTGGTTGATGTGGCCTCTCTGGGAAGTCTGGCCCACCGCTATGGTGCCTTGAGCGTGGTTGATGGCGTCTGCGCCGTTGGGGGCCAGGAGTTCCGCCAGGAAAAGTGGGGGATCGATATCTGTCTCACCGCCTCTCAGAAGGCTTTGGGCGTCCCACCGGGCTTGGCTATCCTGATGGTTACTCCCCGGGCCTTAGACCTTTTCCGGAAGCGCCGCACCCCTGTGGCCAACTATTATGCCGATCTCGCCAATTGGCTCCCCGTCATGGAGGCGTATGAAGCCCGGAAAGTGGGTTATTTCGGTACCCCGCCAGTAAACCTCATATACGCCCTTGGGGAGAGCCTGGATGAGATCCTAAAAGAAGGGATGGAGGCCCGATTTCGACGCCATAGGCTCATAAGCGAGGCCTTCAAGGCGGCCATGACCGCTTTGGGGTTGAAGCAGGTGCCCGCTTTAGAGGTGGCAGCCCACACCATGAGCGCTATCTACTACCCGGAGGGGGTAGGCGAGGAACTTCTAGGAGAAATAGGGGGTCGGGGCGTTATCGTGGCTGGTGGCCTGCACCCTCAAATCAAGGAACGTTATTTCAGAGTGGGACATATGGGTGGGGTCAACGGTAGCCACATATTGGCTACGGTAGGAGCCATCGAAGGGGCGCTTTTGTCTTGCGGCTATAGGTTTGAGTTGGGTGCGGGGTTGGTTTCCGCTCAGAAGGTGCTAAGAGGGTTGTAGTATGGATGAGCCTCTGCTCTTCGAACTCAGTTCGCCCGGAAGAACCGGGGTTTCTTTGCCGGCGTGCGATGTCCCCCAAGTATCGCTACCGGAAGGTCGGGTTCGGGATGACCTTTCTCTTCCCGAGGTGAGTGAGAGGGATTTGATTAGACATTTCACCCGTCTCTCCCACCTCAACTTCTCAGTAGACACGGGCTTCTACCCCCTGGGCTCTTGCACCATGAAATATAACCCCAAGGTCAACGAGGAGATGGCCCGCCTACCTGGATTTGCCCATATCCATCCCTATCAGGATGAGGGGTTAGTGCAAGGGGCTTTGCAATTGATGTATGAGTTGCAAGGGTATCTAGCGGAGATAGCGGGGCTGCCGGCAGTAAGCCTCCAACCGGCGGCGGGGGCCCATGGGGAGTTGACGGGGATGCTTATGGTGCGGGCCTACCACCAAAACCGCCATGATGGAGGGCGGAAGGTGGTCTTGGTCCCAGACTCGGCCCACGGCACCAATCCGGCTACGGCGGCTATGTGTGGCTACCAGGTGATGACTATCCCCTCCGATGGGCGAGGGAATATAGATGCCGATATCTTACGAGAGAGAGCCGATGAGTCGGTGGCGGCTTTGATGCTCACCAACCCCAACACCTTGGGCCTCTTCGAGGAGCGGATCTTGGAGGTGGCGGAGATCATCCATGGCCTGGGAGCCCTCATCTACTGCGATGGGGCCAATATGAACGCCCTCTTAGGCATCGCCAAGCCAGGAGAACTGGGGATGGATATCCTCCATTACAACCTGCATAAGACCTTCGGCACGCCGCATGGTGGGGGAGGCCCAGGGGCCGGGGCCACGGCGGTGAGTGAGGATCTGGCTCCCTTCCTGCCCCTCCCCCTGGTGGCCCGAACAGAGACGAGCGAGGGAACGAGATACTACCTGGATTATGACCGTCCTTTATCCATCGGGAAGGTGGGTTCCTTCTATGGTAACTTTGGGGTGATGGTGAAGGCCTACGCCTATATCCGATCGTTGGGTGGTGATGGCTTGCGGGAGGTAAGTGAACACGCGGTGCTCAACGCCAATTACCTTCTGAGCCAACTGAAGGGCTACTATTATCTGCCCTACGATAGACCTTGTCTCCACGAATGTGTATTCTCCGGCAAATGGCAGAAGGAAATCGGCGTCCATACTCTAGATATCGCTAAGCGACTCATCGATTTTGGCTTCCACCCCCCAACTATCTATTTCCCCTTGATCGTGGAGGAAGCCCTCATGATCGAGCCCACGGAGACAGAGAGTCTTGAGACGTTGGAGGGCTTTCTAGCGGCCATGAAGGAGATCGCTCGGGAGGCGAGGGAGGAGCCAGATAACGTGCTTTCGGCACCTCATAAGACGCCCCTCAGCCACCTCGATGAGGTAACCGCCGCCCGCAGGCCCAACCTGAGGTGGAAAGGCAGATTTGACAACGGTGGCCTTTCCTCTTAAAATGTTAAAAATGAACCTTTATTCTCTCCATATTGTGTATATGTGGAGAGGGAAGCGTCCAAAGCGGGTGAGGGATGAACAGGGACGCCGAACTTGTTTCTAGAATCCGAGAAGGGGATTCGGAAGCGGTTGTAGCCCTTTACGACAGATACAAGAAGAGGCTTTTCCGCACCGCCCTGGCTATAACCGATGACCAAGGCGCTGCCGAGGAGATGTTGCAGGATTGTTTCCTTAAAGCCTATCGTTCTCTTTCTCGGGTCGATTGTTCGGCCCCTTTGGGGCCTTGGTTGCACCGCATAGTGGTGAACCTGAGCTACAACTGGGTGGTGAAGCGGCGTCCTTGGTTTGTCTCTGTGGAGGAGATGATAGATCGGCTGGTGGCGGCCCCCCAACTTTCGCCAGAGCATGCTTATGAGAGGAAGGAGTTGCATCGGAGGCTGCACGAGGCGATTAATTCTCTAAACATACATCACCGCCTGGTGGTGATGCTCTTCTATCTCCAGGGCTTTAGTCTGACGGAGATAGCCTACATCCTGGAATGCCCCGTGGGGACGGTGAAGTCTCGACTCCACCATGCTCGGAAGATCCTTAAAGGGAAACTGGCTGAGGAAAAGGCAGTGCCCAGGGAAGCCTATGATCTATCTTCGTTGTAGATCGGTGTGAGGGTTTTGATGGGTTACGAAGGCGATGAGTTCGATCTCTTGCTAAGTTGGGCTCTAGGCAAGTTTGTACCTGATAAGGATCCTCCCCCTCGCGTTTGGGAGGCTATAGAGGCCAAACTTGCCCCGGGGGTTTCTTCTGGAGAAGTTAGGCCTTTGCCTTGGAGAAGAAAAGCCAGAGTGTGGCTAGGGGAGGCCCTCGCCTCTGTTCAGGCGGTTCTCTTCTTGCGCTTTCGCTTGGATGAAGCACGGCTTTGGGCCGGGGAACAGTCCACGCCAGCCTCTGTGATGGCCTCCATCTATGGTGCGTCCTGGCCTCTATATTCTTACCGGGAGGCGACGCTCAATTTTTGGTGGGCACTAACTCCCACCATTCGGTGAAGGTTCAGGAGCAAAGGAGAGAAGTCTCAACTGGCCCTTTTTATCCTTGGTTCCGCTTGACAACTATTCTGGGTATCTCATATAATTTTCCCCATCGCGATAATTGGAGTTCAAACAAAAAGTTAGGCTAGCGTATAAGAGGAGGGTGTTTTGTGGCTGCCTTGCTGGAAGTAAAGGATCTAAGGACCCAGTTCTTCACCCAAGACGGGGTGGTTAACGCTGTAAACGGGATTTCCTATGTTTTGAAGGAGGGAGAGACGCTGGGTATCGTGGGGGAGAGCGGCTGTGGCAAGAGCGTATCGGTGCTCTCCATCATGCGCCTCATTCCCCAGCCTCCGGGGAAGATCGCAGGCGGCGAGGTGCTCTTCGATGGGAAGGATCTCTTGAAGATCGGTGAGGACGAGATTCGTCGCGTCAGGGGCAATAAGATAGCCATGATCTTTCAGGATCCTATGACCTCCCTCAACCCGGTTTTGACTATCAATCAGCAAGTGAGCGAAGCGTTGATGCTCCATTTGGGGATGACCAAGGAGGAGGCGCGGGAGCGAAGCATCGAACTGTTGGATACGGTGGGGATCCCCGAGGCGGAGGATCGCATCGATGATTACCCCCATCAGTTTAGCGGAGGGATGCGACAACGGGTGATGATCGCCATGGCTCTCTCTTGCAACCCCGCTATCCTCATCGCCGATGAGCCGACCACCGCTTTGGATGTTACTATCCAGGCTCAATTTATCGATCTGGTGAAGCGCCTGAAGAATGAGTTCGGGATGGCGGTCATCTGGATCACTCATGATCTAGGGATCATCGCCGGCATAGCACAGAGTGTGAAGGTGATGTACGCGGGCTTCTTCGTCGAGTCGGCGGGGGTGAAGGAGTTATATGGAGACCCTAGACACCCTTATACCACCGCTCTTTTGGGCTCCGTTCCCCGGGTCGATAAGGTGCGGGAGGAGAGACTAGATACCATTGAGGGCCTGCCTCCCGATCTCATAGCCTTGCCGCCCGGTTGTCCCTTCTATGCCCGTTGCTCGTATCGGCTCGATCACTGCCAGGAGGAACGCCCCTCCCTCAGGGAGATAGTTCTAGGCCATGAGATCGCTTGCTGGGTAGATGTGACAAAAGGAGGTGTAGAGTGGTAGTCTCCTCATCCTTATCCTTACAGGATCCCGAGGGACAGGATCCCGTCCCTCGGGATCCCGCAGGGAAGGGACAGGATTCGGTGGGAAAAGACGAGATCCTCATCGAGGTCAAGGATTTGAAGATGTGGTTCCCCATCACACAGGGCATCATTGTTCAGCGACATGCGGGGGATATAAAGGCTGTTGATGGGATCAGTTTCTTTATCCGCCGGGGAGAGACATTAGGCCTGGTGGGGGAGAGCGGTTGTGGGAAGACGACCGTAGGCCGAACGATCTTACAACTCTACCGACCCACAGCGGGGGAGGTCCTCTTTGAGGGGAAAGATCTCACCAGGATGAAGGGGGAGGAGTTGCGGCGTATGCGCCGAAGGATGCAGATGATCTTCCAGGACCCTTACGCTTCCCTGAACCCTCGTATGACGGTGGGAGGTATCATTGGCGAGCCCTTAGAGGTGCATAAGTTAGCGGGCAGAAAGGAGCGGAAAGAGAGGGTCCAGGAACTCCTCCGCGTGGTGAAAATGAACCCCTATTTCGTCAACCGTTACCCTCACGAGTTCAGCGGTGGGCAGAGACAGAGGATTGGCGTGGCTAGAGCCTTGGCTGTTAATCCGGACTTCATAGTCTGCGATGAGCCGATCTCCGCCTTGGATGTATCTATCCGGGCTCAGATTATTAACCTCTTGGAGGAACTTCAAGGGGAGTTTCACCTCACCTATCTTTTCATCAGCCATGATCTGAGTGTGGTGCGGCATATCAGCGACCGAGTAGCGGTGATGTACCTGGGGAAGATCATGGAGCTCACCGGCAGAGACGAACTTTACCGGAACCCCCTCCACCCCTACACCCAGGCTCTCCTTTCTGCGGTTCCCATCCCCGATCCCCTGGTGGAGGAGAAGAGGCAGCGGCTAATCCTTACCGGCGATGTGCCCAGCCCCGCCAACCCCCCCGTGGGCTGCAACTTCTCAACCCGTTGCCCGGTGGTGATGGAGATCTGCAAGGAGAAGGAGCCGGAGTTCAAAGATGTAGGGGGGGAGCACTGGGTGGCTTGTTGGCGCGTCTAGAGGCTTGACAAGAGATATAGTGTGTAATAAAATGGCGATGAACTTTTTGGGACCTTTCTTTGTGTATATTTTCGAAGAGTATGCTCGATTCCACTTCGATGAGGAAGGAGGCTATATTTGGAAAGGGGGTGAGGGAGAGAGGCAATTAGATGAGGCAGGAAGTACCACTATCTTAGAAAGAGGAGAGAGAAAAGATGTCTAGCAAACTGCGTTGGGCAGGCGTGGTGGGGCTTATGGCCCTCTTGGCGTTAGGGGTGGCCTCGTGTGCGCCGGCAGCGACACCGACTCCGGAGAGGATCGTGGAGACGGTGGAGGTGCCGGTGGTGGAGACGGTGATAGTCACTACCGCGCCAGAGATCACGGAGTTCGAGGCTAAGTGCACCTACCAGGCCTACCGCATGGGTTGGGTGATGGACTACGCTGATGCCAACAACATCATCAACGAGGTCTTCAGCCCCAAATCCCCGTTCCAGTACACCTTCTGGTCGGATGACACCTTCCTCGACCTGGTGGACCAGGCGCTGGTGGAGACAGATCCCGAGGCTCGGGCCGCCATCTGGCAGCAGGCCGAGAAGATCATGGCGGAGGACGTTGTCATGGTGGTGCCGGTCTACCACTACGACCGCATCGCCATGGTGAAGAGCGGCATCAACCAGGAGTGGCCTCCCTTCGGGTCTCCTCACTTCATGCTCTGGTCTTTCGATGATCCTGCCAAGACGAGCATGAAGTACGCTCTAGGCACCGAGCCACCCACCTTGGACATCAACCTGGCCACCGATACCACTTCGCACATGATACTCAACCAGTTGGTCGAAGGGCTCTACCGCTATAGGGGCGACGGTAGCGTCGAGCCGGCAGCGGCGGAGAGTTATGAGGTCTCCGACGACGGCTTGGTCTACACCATCCATCTGCGGGATGACGGCGTTTGGTCGGATGGTGAGCCGGTGACCGCTCAGCATTTTGTGGACGGGATAATCCGCTTGCTGAAGCCGGAGACGGCGGCCGAGTACGCTTACAACATGTATCCTGTCGCTGGGGCGGAGGATTTCGCCACCGGCGTTACCGATGACCCCACCACCGTGGGTGTGAGGGCTCTCGATGACCTCACCTTGGAGATCACCTTGCACGACCCAGCGGCCTTCTTCGACTCCATCCTGGCCTTCTCCACCACCTATCCGGTGCGCCTGGATGTGATCGAGGAGTTCGGCGACGACTGGACCGAGGCGGGCAACTTCGTGAGCAACGGGCCCTATGTCCTCACCGCGTGGGCTCATGAGGACCACCTGACCATCGAGAAGAACCCCACCTACCACGATGCTGACAAGGTGACTATCGAGCGGGTGGAGTACCCCATCATCTACGAGCGTACCACCTGTCTAGCCGCCTACGAGAACAACGAGATAGACGCCACTGACTGGTTCCCCAACGAGGAGATCCCTCGCATCCTCGAGGACCCGGTGCTGAGCAAGGAGTTCGTGGTGACTCCTCGGCCGGGCACCTGGTATGTGGGGCTCAACACCAAGGCAGAGCATACCGACAACCTCCACTTCCGCAAGGCACTAGCGATGGCTGTGGACAAGCGCTCTATCTTGGACAACGTGCTGAACATGCCTTGGCGTGAGGTGGCCTGTGGGGTAGTCCCGCCAGCCATTCCGGGTTACCAGGGCTGCGGGGAGGTGGGCTATGAGTTCGATGTTGACGCGGCCAAGGCAGAACTCCAGGCCTACATGGATGAGGCCGGCATCGCCGACCCCGCTGAGATCGTCATCGAGACCTGGTTCAACCGAGGCAACGAGGATGTCCTCGAAGGTATGCAGGCCATGTGGGAGGAGAACCTGGGTATCGGCGTCAAACTGGTCATCATGGAGTGGGGCGTCTACCTGAGCATCCTGGATGAGTGCAACAACCTGTAGGTAGTATAGCCATGTAGCCCTCATGATGAGGGCTACATGGCCTGGTATCATAGATATTATCCCTTATCCTCTATTTTGGTCTCTCATCACCTCTAGTTTGGAGCAGGGGTTCAGAATATGTTGAGGTTCATAGTGTATCGGGGTTTGTGGGCTATTCCGGTGCTCTTGATGGTCAGCGTAGTGACTTTCACCGCTATGCAACTGGTGCCCGGGGGGCCTTTCACTGCCGGGGCCTCGGGGAGGCCTATACCCGCGGAGATCCGAGCCAA
The DNA here is from genome assembly GCA_964514645.1 of uncultured Anaerolineales bacterium. Classification (GTDB taxonomy): domain Bacteria; phylum Chloroflexota; class Anaerolineae; order UBA7937; family UBA7937; genus UBA7937. The sequence goes on along the minus strand of CAZERB010000001.1, from coordinate 9,035 downwards.
CATGGAGGCCAAGTATGGGCTTGACCAGCCGGCCTGGAAGCAGTATATAAACTATATGAAGAGGATAATCTTCCATTTCGATTTCGGGCCCTCCTACCGTAAGCCGGGGAGGACCATCAACCAGATCATGTTCGGCCGGGATTTCTGGAAGGACCCTATCCATGCGCCCATAATGGTATCTGCTCAGGTGGGGCTCGTCTCTTTAGCCATCGCCATAGGCATAGGGATACCTTTGGGCATCATCTCCGCCCTGAAGCAGAACACCATAATAGATTACATAGCCATGTTTTTCTCCATGCTGGGAGTTTCTATCCCTAACTTCGTCTTGGGGGCGATGCTTATCGTGCTCTTCACCTTGACTTTACACTGGCTCCCAGCCTTCGGCTGGGGGGAGACGCCCTTGCAGGTGATCATGCCGGCCATTACCCTGGGGACGGGGGGGACGGCTTTCATCGCTCGTCTCACTCGGGCCAGCATGTTGGAGACCATCCGTCAGGACTATATCCGCACCGCTCGGGCCAAGGGTTTGAGGGAGCGGGCGGTGATAGTGGGCCACGCCTTAAAGAACTCCCTTATCCCCGTGACCACTATCCTGGGGCCCCTTACCGCGGCTTGGCTAACTGGTTCCTTCTTGGTGGAATGGGTCTTCTCCATCCCGGGGATAGGGAAATTCTTCGTCACTAGCATCACCGATAGGGACTATCTCCTCATCATGGGTACCATCATGGTTTACGCGGTGGCCTTGATTTTCTTCAACCTGGTGGTGGATATCAGTTACGCTTTCATAGATCCGCGTATCCGATATGAGTAGGAAGGTGGGGAGATGACGGTAGGGGAGAGAGGTCAAGAGGTGGGAGGGCCACCACCGGCCATACCGGTGGAGATGGAGTTGGCTCGCCCCTCGGTGAGCCTCTGGCGAGACGCTTGGCACCGGTTGCTGAGAAACAAGATGGCGGTGGCCGGGGGGCTTTTCATCCTCCTGGTCGCTTTTGGGGCCATCTTCGCCCCTTGGGTGGCTCCTTACAGTTACAAGGAGACCGATTACGCCAATAACCGTATAGGTCCCAAGTGGCCGGACCATATTATGGGCACCGATAAGTTGGGGCGGGATGTCTTCAGCCGCGTCATCTGGGGCGGACGGGTCTCCCTTACGGTGGGCGTAGTGGGTGCTTTGACCGCTTTGGTCATCGGGTTAACCTATGGCTCGATGGCTGGCTATTTGGGGGGGCGCATCGATAACTACATGATGCGGTTTGTGGACGTGATGTACGCCTTCCCCACCCTCCTCTTCGTCATCCTCATCATGGTGGTCTTGGGGCCTGGATTGACCAATATCTTCATCGGCATAGGGGCTGTGGGCTGGATGGGGATGTCCCGTTTGGTGCGGGGACAGTTTCTCTCTCTCAAGCAGAAGGATTTCGTGGAGGCCGCACGGATGATCGGTGCTCGGCCGTTGGAGATCATCAGCCGACATCTTCTGCCCAATAGCCTGGGCCCCGTTGTTGTAGCCCTCACCCTGGGTATACCCGGCTATATCTTAACCGAAGCGGTTTTGAGTTTTATCGGCCTGGGGGTACCCCCTCCCTTCCCCAGTTGGGGGCAGATGGTCCAGGAGGGTTGGCAGGGGCTGCGGGCTGTCCCTCACCTCACCATCTTCCCCGGTTTGGCCATCAGCCTGACAATGTTGGCCTTCAACTTCTTAGGCGATGGTCTGCGCGACGCCTTAGATCCGATGATGAGAGGCACTATGTAGTCGGGACTTGGGCGATGCGGTTGGGGATCCTTGATCGATGGTCTTAAAGTGAGAGGCGGGCGATGGGGACCGCCTCTCGTTTCTTGGAGAGGCTTGGGTATGAAGGAAAGGGTTTTGACCTTATTGCTTCTCCTGGGGGTCGTTTTAGGGGGGTGTGCTGGACCTCGGACCACGCCTCGAGCCTCCCTCGATTGGAGCAAGGGGCAGCCGGTAGGGATAAGCCGCCTCAACAACCCGGTAGCCATCCAGGCTGGCGAGGGTGTAGTTTATCTGACCTGGGTGGATGGGGAGCATCTTCTCCGCTGGGCCAAGTTAGATGAGAAGGGGCAGGTTGTAGCGGATAAGAGCCTCGATTTGCCTACTCGATCCTCTCAGAAGCCGGGGTTCCTCTTAGACCCCCTGGGGAGGCTCCACCTCTTTTGGATCGCCAGTAAGGAGGAAGGTCAGGGCCTCTACTACGTACAGTTAAACTCCTCAGGGGAGATCATCTCCGACCCTTTTCTCCTCTCCTTGCCGGGGATGGAGGTGGGTTATGTGGCTTCAGGATTTAGTGCCCAAGGGCAGATCGAACTCTTCTGGTCTCAAGCCGCCTATGCGAGCCCTGGCGTATATAGCCTGACTATCGATCCTGAGAGTTTGGTGGCTTCGCCCAATGCCCTTATCGCCTCTCAAGGGATAGCCCCCACTTTGCAATTGGACCAGGAGGGAACTTTCCACCTTTCTTGGTTTGAAGAGCCCGCCTATGGCATCCGCCAGATATACTATGCTACCTTCGATCCAGAGAGGAGGGTCTTGGGGGAGGTTACAGGGATCGCCGAGGTAGTCCTCCGAGGAGGACAGATCATGGTCGGTCCAGTTCTGGGGCTCGATCTTAAGAATGGCTACATCTTTTGGTCTATAGAAGAGAGAGGACAGGCGGCGGGCGGCGATACCTTCTACGCCACTTTTCCCCTGGGAAGGCCCTCTGAAAGCGTGGTGATGGAGTTGCGGCTACCCCCCACAGAGAGGCCACGATACGACCCCTATGCAGGGGAGTATGCTTACCATCTCTTGGCCTCTCAGAAAGCAGAGGTCTCCACTTTTTTGAGCCGGCCTTGGGTGGTAGATGGTCAGAGGTCGGAGTTGCCGGTGGCCCTTAGCATGAACATTTCCACTAGACTGGGAGAACATCTCCAGATCGCTATGCTCGTCTTCTCCCAAGGCCAATTGAAAGGGTACCAGATCGTCACCGCCACAAAAATGGCTTCCTTGACCCCCCATATCGTAGCCGACCCGGGGCTGGCTCTCCATCTGGCTTGGATCGACACCGCAGGGTTTGAAGAATACCAGGTCTTGTACGCCAGCACCTCGCCGCAGGTGAAAGAGGTGCTGAACAAGGTCACCTTAGCCGATGTGGTAGATAGAGGTGGCGATCTAATAATGGCTCTCCTTTTAGTCGTCTGTTTTACCCCGGTGCTCATAGCCTGGCTTGTTCTTCCCCTGTTTTGGCTTTTGATTTTCTACCTCTTGACAGGAGAAGGCGAGTTGACGACCTTGGGAGCCTGGGTGGCCCTGGTTGTGGCTATGCTTATGCAACTTGTGGCTATGATGTTGATCACCCCCAGTGGACGAGGTCTCCTTCCCTTCTTGGCTATATCTATGCCCCAGCTAGCGCCGATCTTCACCGGTCGGCTCTTCCCTATACTTTTGGCGACCCTGGGCTTAGGGGTGATGGCTTTTTACCTCAGGTGGACCAGAAGTCGGTCGCTCTTTGGCGCTTTCTTCGTCTTCGCTTTCACCGCTGGCATACTCCGTCTCTTTATCTTCGTTCTTACTTATATGGGATATATCTAGCGTCGCCGGAGGCCGTTCTCCTTCTTCTCACATCGGGGGTCGCTTACCCCTGCCGGGCGCTTGTGCGCGTAAGGAGGGATGATGGCTGTGGGAGGAAAGATCGACGTAGGACATGTTCTTAGAGTGGAACCCTCCCGGGGCAGAATGGAGATCCGTCACCTTGGCCTTTTCATCAGGGGAGTCACCGCGGAGGCAAAATACCGCGTGCAGGGAAAGGAGAAAACCCTCGGCCTCCAGGGGGATGTGGCCTACGGGGTGGGAGAGGATAGGGTTAGTCTTAGCACCAAGAACGAGGATCTGGAACTCACCTGGCAGGCCTCGGTAAAGAAGGGCGTCCATTTACAATTGCGCCTCATCAATGTGGGTCAAAGGCCTCTGGAAGTGTTTGAACTTTCCCCCTTTCTCCTAACTAGCGATCAAGGGAGGCTGCATCTCGGTTCTCCAAAGGGTTGGTCTTTCTACCAAAACGGTTGGCAGTCCTGGTCGCCTAGTTTCGCCCGTCACCTGGATAACGGTCACTATGTCACTCCTGGGACGGAGGAGTATCGCCTCCAGCATGAGCCTTACCCTTTACCCCTTGCCCCCAAGACTCTAGTGAGCCATTGGATGACCGTCCTCCACAACCGCACCTCCAGACTTTCGCTTCTCCTCGGCTTCACCACCGCCAGGGAGCAGATGGCCGAGATACGACTGGAGGTGAAGGGCCTCCGGTTTCAGCGTCTGGCTGCCACCGCCTATGCCGATGGGGTGCGCCTCTATCCCGGGGAGCGGATCTCCTCGGAGGAGCTTCTGGTAAGGGGGGGGCGCGACCCCATCTCTCTTTTGGAAGGATATGCCCAGGCTTTGGGGGAGAATATGGGGGCCCGAAAGGCGAAGAAGATACCTACCGGTTGGTGTTCTTGGTACTATTTCTACGGTGAGAACGGTGCCCACGAGGTTCTTTCTAACGCCAAAGGAGCGGGCGATCTGCCTCTTGACTATTTCCTCATCGACGATGGACACCAAAAAGAGATAGGGGATTGGCTATTTACCGACGAGGGGAAGTTCCCTCAGGGGATGAGGCGGGTAGGGGAGGAGATAAGAGCCTCTGCTCGGAGAACTGGTTTGTGGATAGCCCCTTTTGCCACAAGTTCCCAGTCTCGCCTCTACAAGGAGCATCCCGATTGGGTGCTTCGGGATGAGAGGGATGAGCCGGTCGTCGCCTGGCACCACTGGGCGGTCCCCACATACGCCTTGGATCTTACCCATCCAGAGGTAAAAATGTGGCTGAAAGAGTTGTTTCGCATCTTGAGCGATGATTGGGGTTACGATCTCTTCAAGATCGACTTCCTTTACGCCGGGGCCCTGGAGGGGCGGCGTTACGATTCCCAGGTCACTCGGGCCCGGGCTTTCCGCCAGGGGTTGGAGATCATCCGGGAGGCGGTGGGCGATAAGTTCCTCTTGGGGTGTGGCGCTCCCTGGGGGCCGGCGGTGGGGCTTTTGGATGGGATGCGTATAGGGCCCGATATGGCGGTTCATTGGCAGCCCCTATGGGGAGATCTATCCTCCCCCTCTGTGCGTAACGCCCTGCGCAACGTTATGGCTCGCTATTTTATGCATGGCTGGCTCTGGACGAACGACCCCGATTGTGTCCTGCTGCGCCCTCGAGGGGGAGAATCGAACCTGAAGTTGAACGAGATGCGGACTCTGGTTTCAATAGTGGGTTTGGCGGGGGGGAGTGTTTTTTCGGGCGATGATCTACCATCTCTCGGTGAAGGGAGGCGCAAATATTTGAAGCGGATCCTCCCTCCCTATGGAGGGAGTGCCAAGCCTTGCGATCTCTTCGAGAATGAATTACCCTCTCTCTTCGCTCTCCCCATAGAGGCCGAATATGGCCGGTGGATGGTGGCTGCCTTCATCAACTGGGCCGATGGGACCGTCGAAACCGAGATCGATTTTGGCCAGATGGGGCTCAAGCCCGCTAAACCTTATCATGTCTATGATTTTTGGCCCAAGCGGTATTTAGGCGTGTTCCAAGAGAGGCTTACTATCTCTCGCCACCAGCCTCATGAGACGGTGCTTCTCCTCTTTAAGGAGGCCACAAGCCAGCCTCAGTTTCTAACCTCCACTTTCCATATCACTCAGGGTGGGGTGGAGGTAAAAGCGGTGGAGTGGCAGGATGGGCGCCGCAGGGAACCGAGGTTCATCTTAGAGTTGGTTAAGCCTGGGAGCCAGTTCGGGGAGTTGCTTTTCGCCGTGCCAGAGCCCTACCGAGCGGTGAGCGCGTGGGTAAACGGGCGACGTCGTGGAGTGCGCAAAGTCGCTCCTGGGGTGGTGGGCTTGGGCTTCACCCTGAAAGACCAAGCCCAAGTGGAACTCCATTTGAGACGCGTGTAAGAAGTTCATTGTTATGCGCCTGACTTCTGGCTTTGTCATAGGGGAGAAGGTAACCAAGGTCAAGGCTATCCATCAAGCCCTCTTGGAGCGGTACGGCCTCCGCCGATGGCGGAAGCACCTTGACCCTCTGAGTGAGTTGATCTACACCATCCTCTCTCAGAACACCTCCGACGTAAATAGGGATCGGGCTTATGAGCGGTTAAGGGAGAGGTTCCCCACTTGGGAGAGGGTGCGGGATGCTCAGGTGGAAGAGGTCGCTGAGGCGATCAGGCCCGGCGGTCTGGCCAACGTTAAGGCCCCTCGCATCAAAGATATCCTCGAGACCATCACCGAGCGGCGGGGGGAACTCTCTCTCGACTTTATCTGCCAGATGGAGATAGAGGAGGCGAAAGAGTGGCTAGGCTCTCTTCCTGGGGTGGGGCCCAAGACCACGGCTTGTGTTCTCCTTTTCGGCTGCGGACGGCCTGCCTTTCCGGTGGATACCCATGTCTATCGGGTAAGCAAGCGGCTAGGCCTAATTAGCCGAAAGGCCTCCACCCAAGAGGCTCAGGAGATCTTGGAAGCCCTCTTATCTCCCCGGGATTACTACGCTTTTCACCTCAACCTGATCGCCCACGGCCGGGAGGTGTGCAAAGCCCAGCGTCCTCGCTGCGAGATATGCCTTCTCGCTCCCTATTGCGATTATCTCCCTACGGGATCCCGGGGGATGCGAGGAGAGGGTGATTGGCACTCCTAGGTCATGGAGATCTGGGAGCCCTCTGGGGTCTTGAAGATATCGATACGGACGGGGAAAGCGTCTCTTAACTCCTCAATATGGGTTATCACCAGGATGAGGGCGAAATCGTCCTGTATGGAGTTGATAGCCTCGATTAACCTCTCTCTCCCTATGGTATCCTGGGTGCCAAACCCTTCGTCGATGATGAGGGTCTCCAGCCTGGCTCCGGCCCGACGGGCCAAGAGTTTGGAGAGGGCGATGCGGATGGCGAAATTGACCCGGAAAGCCTCCCCACCGCTGTAGAGTTCGTAAGATCGAGCGCCCAGTTCGTCGGAGATCTTGATCTCTAGCGTCTCTACGGGCTCACCCTTTTTAGTGGTTCTTTGAGTCTCGAAACGGAGATGCATACGGCCGTCTGTCATGCAGCTAAGTAAGCGGTTGGCTTCTTCTTCCAGTTCCGGGAGGGCGCTTTCGATGATCATAGCCTGGACGCCCTTCTTACCGAAGGCGAGTTGCAGTTCCTCGTAGATTGTTTTCTCTTCGGTGATCTCTCGCTCCTGAGCGACCTTTGCCTCTTTTTCTTTCTCCAGGCCTCGGCAGCGGTCCACTCTCTCCTGGGTGGCGCCGAGCGCCTGGCGGGCTTGGCTTTCTTCATCTTGGAGCCCCTGGACTAAGCGCTCTTGCTCTTCTAAGCCCTCCACCGCTTTCTCTAACTCCATGACCTCTTTCTCTAATGCCTCTCTCCTCGCCTTATCAGCAGCCAGAGCGTTTTGCCAGCGGATATACGATCCTCTTGCTCGTTCCAAAGCCTCTTTTGTGGCTTCAACCCCTTGCCGGGCTCTCTCCAATTCTTTCATCTCCACTTCATAGTTAGCCAAGGAGGAGAGCCGCCTTTGAATCTCCTCGTGTTCCTGGGGATCGTAGCCCAGGCCTTTAATCTCGTGCTCTAGTGCGGCGAAAACCCCTTGTTCCTCCTTAGCGTACTCATTCTTCTCCAGCCGTTCCTCTAGGGCCTGAAGCCTCTCTTTCTCTCGGGCCAGGCTGTTCTCCGCCTCCTCGACCTGGGCTAGGGCCTGGGAGGCTATTTCCTTTCGGCTTTGGAGAGAAGGTTTCTTTTTGACTTCTCCCTCCAGGTCTTTTATCTCCTTTTGGAGGTCCCTCAACTGGCCCTCTAACTCTTCAACTCTCCTTTTATTTTGGCGATATAAGGCTCCCTTCTCCTTGCCTTGCGAAAGGTACTTCTCTGCAATACGACTTATCTCTATCTCGGTTAGGTCTTGCTCGCAAAGGGGGCATTTGGCCTCCGCCTCCTTTAGGAGACCCAATTTCTCCTTGAGGAGTTGCATATCGGAGATCAACCCCTGGTTAGTCGCCTGGAGGCTAACGATTTCCTGGGAAGTAGCCCGCTCCTCGGCTTGCTTCCCCTCCAGTTCCTCTTCTAATAGGTCTAGCCTATCTAGTTGGCGACGAAGGGAGGCAATTTCTTCCTCCAGGCTGGGCCCCCTTTCGATTTGAGCCTCGAGTTGGGCTATCCGCTCCAAAGAGAGACCCCGTTCGAAGACGAGAGCGCTTCTGGCCTCGGCGATTTTTCTCTCTAGTTGGTTTCTCTCCTCGTTGAGTTGCACTACTTTCGCCAGTTTACGGTTGAACGTTTCGTGGGCCTCCCGAGCGGTCACCAAGGAAGCGAACCCTTCCTCTATTCTCCTTTCTTGGGCCAGGATCTCCTGGTAACCTCTTAGTCGGTTCTCGGCCAGATCGATCTCTCGCTCTATGTGGGTTAGTTCGTCCTTTCCCTCTTTTATCCTTTGGAAGATCTCCTCCGCCTGGGCAACCTTGAGATCGAGTTCCCTTTTGATCTCCCGCTTCCTTTGAAGTTCTCCTTGCTCCTGGCGGAGTTGGCGAGCCAACTGGGCGGCGATCTCCCGAGCCTCTGTTACCGCCCTCTCGTATTCGGGCATCCGTATCAGTTCTCGCTCTATACCCTCTAGAGCGGCTCTTACCTCTCTCAATTGAAACTCTCTCTCCTTGACCCTCTCCTTGGCTCGCTCCTCCAGCCTCTCGTAAAGGGAGAGGCCCAGAATCTCGCCCAATATCCGCTTCCGCTCCGCTGGCGGCTTGGTGGTGAACTCATCGGCCCTCCCTTGCAGGAGGAAAGCGGAGTTTATGAAGGTCTCATAATCCATGTGCAGGAGATCTATGATCTTATTTTGAGTTTGGCGGATGGTATCCCCGGTGAGGGGCCGAAAGCGGCCGTTATCCTTTCCTTCGGATGCTGTCCTTCGGTCCTGAGGGACCTCAGGGTCCCGAAGGCACACTTGAAACTCCAGGGAACTCCTACCTCCTCCCCTCTTGTCCCGC